>DATHUL010000147.1:0-8389 GCA_035462285.1 Acidimicrobiia bacterium | reverse complement strand
TTGGCCCACTAGATGAAGCTGAGCCAGTGGCGGTACTCGGGGATCTTCGCCGCCACCAGGTCGGAGAACATGTCCTGCGACTTCCGGGTGACCGGCCCCGGCTCCCCGGAGCCGATGACGCGGCCGTCGATCGACACCACCGGTGTTACCTCGGCTGCGGTGCCGGTGAGGAACACCTCGTCAGCAGCGTAGAGGCTGCCCCGGGCCAGTTCGGCTTGGATCACCTCGACCCCCTCGGCATGGAGGAGCTCCGTGACCGTGTTGCGGGTTATGCCCTCCAGGATCCCCGATGACACCGGCGGGGTGTAGACCGTGCCATCGCTCACGGTGAAGATGTTCATCCCACTGCCCTCGGAGACGGAGCCTCCGTCGTTGAGCATGATCGCCTCGTCGTACCCGTTGCGGAGCGCCTCCTGCTTGGCCAGCACCGAGTTCAGGTACTGGCCTGAGCCTTTGGCGGTCGGGATGAAGCTGTTGTGCGAGATGCGGCGCCAGCTCGACACCATGGTGGTGATCCCGTTCTGGACCCCGTGGTCCCCCATGTCGCTGCCCAGGTAGAAGGCCGCCATGTAGTTGTGCACCGGGCTCGCCTTGGGGTTGATCCCGAAGGCGCCCGCCCCGTAGAAGACGAAGGGCCGGATGTAGGCCGACTCGAGGTCGTTCACCCGCAACAGCTCGAGACATGCCTGGTCCATCTCCTCGGCGGTCTCCTTCATCGGGAGTCCGTAGGCCCGAGCAGAGGCGACCAGTCGCACCATATGCTCGTGGAGACGGAATACGGCAGTTCCCTCTGGTGTCTTGTAGGCGCGAATGCCCTCGAAGACACCGGTTCCGTACTGGAGGGAATGTGCAAGGAAGTGGACGGTGGCGTCGTCCCAGTCGACGTACTCCCCGTCGCACCAGATCTTGGTTGCCGGTTCCATGGGTAGAGGCTAACGCCTCACACCGGGAGTGATACAAGCGAGCGGGGCACGCCGGTGCCCAAAAGCTCGGGATGGCGCCGGGTAGCCTCGCCGCCGATGCACCGACTCGTGGCCTCCTTGTTCGGGACCGGGTTGATCCTCCGCTCGGTCCGGGGCTCGGACTCCGGGTCGGGGACAGTCGGGGGCCTGGTCGCCCTCCCCTTCGCCCTTCTCCTCGGGGAGACATGGGGCTGGGCGGGCCAGCTCGGGGCGGCGCTTCTGCTGACCGGGCTGGCGTTCTGGTCCTCGATCGCCCTGGCCGCCTCGACAGGAGACGCCGGCTGGATCGTCATCGACGAGGCGGCAGGCACCTTCGTGGCGACGATCGGACTGCTGGGATGGCCCGCCGTCATCGCATTCGTGGTCTTCCGGGTCGCCGACATCACCAAGCGCCCCTTTCCCGGAGTTCACCAGGCCGATTCGATGCCCGGCCCGATGGGCATCGTCCTCGACGACCTGGTCGCCGGAGCCTGGGCCCTGGGCATCGGCCACCTGCTCAACGCAACCCTGTTCTGATTCCCCGATCCCGAACGACCGGCGTATCGTCAGGCCAGGAGGTACGACTACTGATGAACTGGAACCCGACCGCGATCATCGCCGGTATCGATGGATCGGAAGGCAGCAACCGTGCCGCCGAGATCGCCACCGAGATCGCCCGCTCCACCGGGGCCAAGCTCCTCTTGGTGACGGTGATCCGACCGCCGGAGGGATGGTGGGGCATCGGCGGTGCGCCGCCCACACCCGAGGCGCTCTCCGCCGCCTTGATCGAAGGTCAGCAACAGGTGCTGCACGAGACCGAAGCGGGTCTGGCCCTCGATGGTGTCGAGCACGAGGCCCTCGCCGAGCTGGGTGATCCCACCTCGCGGCTCATCGCCGTCGCCGAAGAGCGCGATGCGGGTCTGATCGTGATCGGGAAGCGAGGGGCCGGGTTGGCCGAGAGGGTGATGCTGGGCAGCGTCGCCGATCGGCTCTGTCATCACTCCCCGGTCCCGGTGATGGTGGTCCCCTAGCGGTTCACCGCCAACCGACTTGCCCACTGTCGCCATCCTCCCGGTCAAGTCGTTTCGTCTCGGGAAAGGGCGCATGGCCGGGGACCTGTCGGAGGCGGCACGCTCGACGCTGGGCCGGGCCCTCGCCGAGCGAACTGCCGACCTGGCGGTAGAGGTGGGTCTGATCCCGGTCCTGGTCGCCGGTGACGCCGAGGTGGCCGATTGGGCGTTGCTCCACGGGCTCCCCAGCATCCCCGATCGCGGCGAGGGGCTGGATCGAGCCGCCGAAGACGGGGTGCTCTGGGCCGACATGGCAGCCAGCCCTTGGATTGTGCTCCACACCGACCTCCCGTTGCTCACCGCTCCGGAGCTCTCCGCGGTGGAGAGAACAAGGGAGGATCGGGGTTGGGCCATCGCACCGTCAGCCGACGGCGGCACCACGGCTCTGGCGGGGAGCGGCCCGGCGGTCTTCGCCTATGGCCCGGGCAGCTTTCGCCGCCACCTGGGAAGATTTCCCGAGGCGGGAATCGTGATCCGGGCCGGTCTCCTCCACGACGTGGACTCCTACTCCGATCTCGCCGCGGCCAGACGTGCCCCCCACGGCGTCTGGCTGGCAAGGCTGACCTGATGACCCGGTTCGACCCCTCGGTCCTCGCCCCCGATCCGGAGAGGAGAGCCCCCATCCTCGCCTGGCTGGAGAAAGGGTTGGCCGCGGTGGAACCGGAGGCTCTGACCGCCCGCGCCCTCGCTCCTCTCGCCGGCACGCCGGCGGGGGTGATCGCCATCGGCAAGGCGGCCGCCGCCATGTCTCGTGGCGCCGCAACGATGCTCGACGTGATCGGCGGCGTCTGTGTCTCCGACCACGTCGAGCCGGTGCCCGCCGCCCTCAGACTCCTGGTGGGAGATCATCCCGTCCCCGGAGCGGCGAGTCTGCAGGCCGGGGAGGCGGTGTTGGAGACGGTGCGGGCGGTCCCGTCGTCGACCAGGATCATCGCTCTCGTCTCCGGTGGAGGATCGGCACTGTGCGAGGCGCCACGTCAAGGCGTGCCGTCGGATTACCTATCCGCCGCGACCAGGCGGCTCATTGCCGGTGGGGCGGCGATCGAGGAGATCAACCTGGTTCGGGCCCACCTCTCCGCGATCAAGTGCGGGGGCCTGTCTCGTGAGGCGGGCAGGGCGATCGAGACACTGGTCATCTCCGATGTCGCCGGGGCCGATCCCGGAGTGGTCGCCTCGGGCCCGACCATCCCTGGTCTGCACGATCCGGAGATGGCGGCCGGCATCCTGACCAGGATGTCGATCGACGTCCCCGATTCGATTCGGGCCGCGATGTCGGTCCAACCCCCCGCCCTTCCCGATCCGGAGGTCGTCCTGCTCGCCGACGGGCGCGATGCGGCCCGAGCCGTGGCCGCGGCGGCCCCGGCGCCCGCCGCGGTCCGGGAGGGCTGGCTGAGGGGCGATGCCGAAGCCTGTCTCGATCGGTTCCTCCGCGATGCCGGGCCGGGGGTGACCGTGGGCACCGGGGAGGTGGTCCTCGACGTGTTGGGCGAGGGGTCCGGGGGCCGGAACACGCACACCGCCCTTCTCGCCGCGGTCCGCCTCAGCGGCTCCGATGACCTCTTCTGCGCCTTCGCCACCGATGGTGTCGACGGCGGGTCAGATTCGGCGGGCGCCATCGTCGACGGGTCGACCCTCGGGCGGGGAGGCGATCCGACCCGGTTTCGTGAGGGTTTCGACTCGGCCACCTACCTGGCCGGCACGTCGGACCTGCTCCTCTGCCCGCCCACCGGGACCAACGTCGCCGACCTCTGGATTCTGTGGCGGAGGTAGTGAGCTAGGTCTTAGAGTGAGGAACGGAGTCCGAGAGCATGGAAAAGACCCTCATCATCACCGGAGGTACCGGCGGGCTGGGTACCGCCCTGGTCCGTCGTCTCATCTTCGAGGACTACCGGCTGGCCGTCACCTACCTCATGCCTGAGGAAGCCGAGCAGTTCGAGGCCGAGTTCGAGGTCGACGAGGATCGCCTCCTCCTGGTCCGGGTCGACGCCACCAACCCCGAAGCGGTCAACACCTTCGTCAAGAGCGTGGCCGATCGTTGGGGCTCCATCCACGGTCTCTGCGCCCTGGTCGGTGGATGGGCGGGGGGTCGCGATGTGGGCGAGACAGACGACGTCCGGTTCGAGAGGATGATCGATCTGAATCTCCGCTCCACCTTCTACTCGGTCCGGGCGGTCGTGCCTCATCTGGTGGAGACAGGTTGGGGGCGGATCGTCACGGTCGGGAGCCGGGCAGCCGTCGACCATCCGACCGGGCAGGCAGCATTCAACGTGGCCAAGGCCGGGGTGGTCGCCCTGACCAAGTCGGTGGCTCAGGAGTTGGACGGGACCGGGGTGACCGCCAATGTCCTGCTCCCTTCGGTGATCGACACTCCTGCCACCAGGAAGTCGCTGCCCTACGCCGACTACGTGAACTGGCCGACTCCCGACGAGATAGCGGCGGTGGCACACTTCCTCCTCACCGACGACTCCGGGGTGATCAACGGGGCCGAGATCCCGGTCTACGGCCGGGTCTAGCCCGGTCCGGACAGGGCGATCCACTCCCCGTGCGGGTGTGCCTGGCCCACGACCCTCGCCCCGGTCCCGTCGTCGGCCACCATCCGGGCCCAGTCGTCCGAGGCGTCGAAGAGCTCCATGGCCGCCCTGAAAACGGGACGGCGCTCCCGAGCCCGATTGGCGATTGCTTCGATCTCCTGTCTCCCCGCCGGGCTCAATTGGGCCACGGCGAACGAGTTCATCACCACAGCCGGCTCGTCGCCGGGAAGTGAATCGAGGACCCGGGGCAGTGTGGCCAGAGCGTCTCCGCGGATCATCTCGATCCGGGTCTCCTCGATGATGGCGAGTGCTCGGCGCAGCCGGTCGCGCCGCTCCTCGTGCTCGGGCCAGATCAGGGCGTCGAGCCAGCGCCGGGCCTCCTCGTCGCCGGGGTCGAGCGGGTTGAGGTCGAGCCCGGTCCGGCTCAGGACCTCGAGCCCGTGCAGGCTCGGGTCGGCGCCCCGTGACTCCGCGGTGAGGACGACAGGGGACTCCGGTCCCCACTCCAGGTGGCCGAACCGGTAGCGGTAACGGTCCAATGCGAGATTGAGCCCGGCGCTGGTCCCGACGTCGACCAGGTGAAACCGGTCGAAGGGGGCCATCATCACCATCGGGAGCAGGGCAACGCAACGTCGACACTCGTTGGTCTGGGTGTAGCGAGTGTTGCCCAGGTGGACGATCTCCTCCTCGTGAGCGAGGACGAACTGGCGAAACGACGGGCCTGCTCCCTCAGGACCTAGCGGGTCTTCGACCAGGGACGGGTAGTGCCGGGCCAGGTCGGAGTCGGCGCCGTCCATGAGCAGGTACTGGACGGCGGCGAAGAGAAGGTTGGGCGGGGGTCGGTTCCCGATGCGGTTGATCACCCGCAACAGGTCGGTGTCTTCGGCGACCACCTCGACCAGATGGGCGTAGAGCGGGGATCCGTGGGTGTGCTTTCCCCAATCCCGCAGGTAATCCGGGGTGACCGGAGGCGGCTGCACTAGTGCGCCGGCACTAGTGGATCTCCCGGCGATAGGAGGTGGCAAGGGCGTCGGCATACTCGTTCCACCGGTTCCCGCTGTGGGCCTTGATCCATTGGAGCCGGGCCCCGGGACGCTGCTTGTACAGGGCGTGTGCCTCTTTGACCAGGTCGAGGTTGGCTATCGGGCCGGACGACTTCTTGGTCCACCCCCGCGCCTTCCATCCGTCGGCCCATTTGGTGATGATGTTCACGATCAGCTGGGAGTCGGTGTAGATGTCGACCTCGGCGTCGAGTGGCACCATGCGCAAGCCGGCGATCAGAGCGGTCAACTCCATCTTGTTGTTGGTGGTGTGGGGCTCAGATCCGCGCGCCTCGTCGACCACCTCCCCGTCTTGAACATAGACCGCACCCCATCCTCCCGGCCCGGGGTTTCCTTCCGAGGCCCCATCGGTGAACACCCCGCTGTCGGGGCCGTCGCCGAAAGAGGCCAGGACCTCGGCGATGGTCAGATCCTTGCCCTTGGTCCGACTCGTCTGCGAAGACGGCCTCTTTGCCGACCCGGCAGATCGCTCTCCGGAGGACACGGGCCGCCCGGCATTGTCCCTGCAGTCGAGACACTCCTGTGGGGTCCAGCCCGGATAACGATCGAGGACATCCTGTCGGACCTCGAACTCGCGATCGCAACGCCGGCAGGTGAATGTCACTGCGCCTCCTCCCCTGGCTTGGTGAAGACGGAGACGAATTGGGGCGACTTGAACAGGTTGAACTCGTGGTGGGTCTCGATCAGGCCGTAGCTGGCGCCGAGACGACGGACCTTGGCAGGCGTCAGCCGGTGACAGTGGACCTGTCTCGCCTTGAACGGGGTCCGGTGGAGGATCACCGAGGTGGGGATCGCGTACAGACCCTGGATCGGCTCGGCCGGGTAGATGAACAGCGCCCGTCCACCGGGCATGAGGACTCTCGCCATCTCCGAGACAGCCTTCTCCAAGGGCGGGATGTGCTCGATGGCGTGAACCGAGACGATTGCCTCGAATTCGGCGTCATCGAATTCGAGCTCTTCGGCTCGCATGTGACGGACCCGATCCGAGCCCGACACCTCCGCCGCATTGGGGTTGGCGTCGATGCCGACTATGTCGATCCCCCGCTCGGCGAGCCGGATGGTGAGATGTCCCTGACCGCACCCGACCTCGAGAACCCGTTGGCCGGGCGTCATGGGCAGGAGCCGGTCGATCCGCTTCAGATGGGACGGATCCCAGCGGTTGACCCGCGCGTAGCGATGTGAGTCGTACTCGGACATCTGACCGCGAGGCTAGGAGAGGCTCTCGAGATGAGCGGAAACGGCGTAGTCGAGGAGCACCGGCCCGGTCTCGGTCAGAGCCACATGGGTGACCGAGGTGTTGGCCGGGGTGTACAGCGACTCCGAATGCGAGTCGGTGGTCGAGGTGAACGACGACACGTAGGAGCGGATCGCCCCACCGTGGGCAACGACCACCGTGGGTGCTGCGACGGCGGGCGTCACCCCGTCCACGGTCGACCGGAACCGACTGGTCAGCTCTCCCCAACTCTCCCCGGTCTCGCCTCTCCTCAGATCGACACCGTCGCGGTAGATGGTGCTCATCAGCTCGGGCCACGTCTCGTAGATCTCGTCCGAGGTGAGATCCTCCCACCGGCCCATGTCGATCTCCTTCAACCCGTCGACGGTGACGACACCGTTGGCCGCGATGTAACCGGCGGTCTCCTGTGCCCGTCCCAGGGGCGAGGCATAGACGGTCGCCGCCTCGCCGTACCATTCGCGCAGGGCTCGGGCCTGGCGGTGACCCAGCTCGTCGAGACCCCAATCCCTTTGACCTTGCCATCGCGCCTCGGTGTTGGCCCGGGTCTGACCATGACGGATCAGCGCCAGCACCGTGTGCCCTTCGTCCAGGTGCTCCTGGACTGCGTGAGAGCGAGGCCCGAAGTGGGCGAGATCGTTGAACCCGGCGAGACGAGGCTGCTCCCAGGTCCACACCAGCTTCGTGATCGAGGTGTTCCCGGCAAAAGCGTGCACCCGTCGGTTGTGCCCGGCCAGGTGCCGCTGCAAGACCTCCTGGATGAAGCCGCCGTGGGTCACCACCGCGGCCCGCCCGTCCTCGTCGAGCCCCTTGGCGACAGAGTCGACCGCGTCGAGGGCGCGACGCTCCAGATCGCTCAGGCTCTCCCCGGTCCCTCCCATCGGGAGCTTGCGTCGGAACACGGCCTCCCGCAGGTAGTCCCCGTCCTCTTCCAGGATCTGCGCCCTCGACTTTCCCTCCCAGCGCCCCAGATCGAGCTCGACGAACCGATCGGAGATCTCGAACTCGGTGGCGAAGGCGGCGGCGGTACGGCGGGCCCGGTCGAGCGGCGAGCTGATCACCACGTCGAAACGACGGTGGCGCAGTCTTCGCCCGATCGCATCCAGGCTGGCCTCCCCGGCGGCGCTGAGCGGGCCGTCGAGCTGGCCGTTCCAGTAGCCATCGAGGTTGGCCTGCGACTGGGCGTGGCGAATCAGGAAGATCTCGGGCAACGGGTCCTACCTTCGGGATCTGATGGTCGTCGCGGCTCGAGCCGGTGAACAGGAAGAGAATGGCGGAGACGAGGCCCGGGGGAGGCTCGTCGGGCCCTGAGAGTGGGTGCGGCTAGGCCGAGTAGAAGGAGACATCGGAGTAGCCGGGCACGCCGGCGGGCATCATGGCGTCGCCCGCCGGAATCGACCCCCCGAACAGGCCTTTGGCCGCGGTCATGGTGATGTTCATGTGATCGCCGGCACAGGTAGTTGCGGTCTCCACGTCTCCTTCCCGAGCCGCATTTGCCATGATCCGGTGGTCGCGGTTGCCGTGGTCCATCATCTCGGGGCGGAAACGCATCGCC
>DATHUL010000146.1:0-13247 GCA_035462285.1 Acidimicrobiia bacterium | reverse complement strand
ACTACCAGACCGACCGGGCCCGTCTCTACTCCCCGCCGATCGGGCCGGTGCCGATCCTGATGGCCGCGGGAGGGCCTAAGTCGGCCACTCTGGCCGGCGAGCTGGCACAGGGAGTGATCACCTCGGTGAAGGACCCGGCCGAGACCAGGGAGAAGGTGGTCGAGCCGCTCCGGCAAGCCGCCCAAGAGCGCAATCGACCCGACCCGACCATCCTCGCCACCCGATGGTCGATCTTCGCCGAATCCGACGACGAGGCATGGGAAGCCATCTACTCGTGGCGTGGCCTGCGCGCCCCGGGGAGGCTCGAGGCTGTCGACCCGGCCGAACTGCGGGAGAGAGCCGACGAGATGCCGCGCGAGGAGATCCTCGACCGCTACTCGCGGGTCGGGTCGGCGCCCGAGATCGTGGAGACCTATCTCCCACTGGTGAGCGACCTCGGCGCCGACATCGTGACCTTCCAGATGGCATCCCTCGACCAGCCGGCCCTGATCCGCCTGCTCGGAGACGAGGTCCTGCCCGCCCTGCGCCGGGTCAACTGACCCTGGTGATCATCTCGATCAGCTGGAGGATCCTCTGCACCGCCTCCGGTGACAGAGTCTGGTCGGAGGCAGCCACCAGCAGGGAAGGGACGACGTCCTGGAGTGCGACCAGTATGGCCCTCGCATCCGGGCTGGAAGAGGCGAGGAGGAGCTCCACGGGCGAGATCATCCCCTCGGCCAGGCCGGCCCCGAACGAGGCGAACAGGTCGACCCGCTCCCCGTCGAGATCGCGGGTGACGACGAGGCGTTCGATCCCGCCCTCCGGTGTCACCCCGACCAGACTGAACTCGACCCCGCGCTCGATGACCGTGCCGGCCTCCCTGATGGTCAGCTCCCCGTTGAGAGTCTCACCGACCCCTTGGGCGAATCCGGTCCAGAAGTTCGCCGCCACCTCGTCGTCACCGCTCTCCAGCGACTCGGCGATCAGAGACGGGGCCGCGCCCTCGGCTATCGAGGCCAGGACCGCCTGACCGGGGACCGCCAGCGATCCGGCCGCGACGAAGTCACCCGCCTCCAGTCGGGCGACGAGCTCTTCGACTGCGTGTTGAGGGCTGTCGGCGCCCGGGTTGAGCGTGGCTGTGGTGCTGGCCCCGTCGTCAGGCCCGCACGCCGCCGCGACCAGCACGATCAGGACCACCAGCGCCCTACGCATCCTGTGCCACCAATCCGGGGATGCGCCCGGTCCGGACCACGGATTCACGTCGTTCCCTCTGGTTGAGACCGGCGGCGAACCACAGCCAGACGAGATAGCCCAGACCGACGAACTCGGTCACCCAACGCCAGGGATCGGCCCAGGCCCGTTGCCAGGCAAGAGGCCAGAAGGGCGCTTCTCCGGCGGGGAACTGCCACCCGAACAAGGGCCAGAAGAGCACTTCGGGGTCGGTCCACAATCCGTCGAGGAAGATGTGGAGCAGCCAGCCGACACCGAGAGCCATGTAGGCACGGCGTCGTCGGCCCCGCCTGGTGAGGAGCAGGACAACGATCGTGTACAAGGTGGGGGCGAGAAGGGTGTGCAGCCAGAGCTCTCCGACCGAATACGTCCCGGCGAGAACAATCGTCCCCAGGGTCAGATCGACCAGATCGGGGAGGACGGCGCCGGCGAGCAGGAACCTCACGTCGACCTTCGGGTCCCGAAACACCCAGCGGAACAGCCACAGGGTCGCCCCGAGGTGCCAGAACAACATGGGTCAAGCGACGAGGAGCCGCCGGCAGTGGACGCATCGTGGGATCTCGACCGCGAAGGCCTCGGCCTGCTCGGCCGGGGAGAGAGCCATGTGACACCCGCCGCACACCCCGTGCTCGACCCGACCTATGGCCACGCCCTCTTTCGATCGTCGAAGCTTCTCGTACATCTCGACCAGATCCTCGGGGACCGGCGCCAATGCCTCCTTCTTCCGCTCCTCCTTGCGGGCGAGCTCGGCATCGATGACCTTCCACTCCGCCTTTATCCTGGCTTCGAGCCCGGCCGTCTCCGCCGCGATGGCGGCGGCGCGGGCCTCGAGATCGGCCTGCTGCTCCCGGGCCGGGTCGAGCCGCTCCAGCATCCCGAGGACTCGCTCCTCGAGCGCCTCCTGTTGCCCGTGGAGGCTCTGCACCTCCAACCTCATGTGCTCGGTCTCCCGGGCGCTCATCCCTCCGGCAAACAGCCTGGTCTCGTGCTCGTTCAGCTTGCTCTCCAGGATCTGGAGTTCCCCTTCCGACTTGTCGAACTCGAGCTCCAGGGTCTTGAGCTCGGCGGCGGCGGACTCGATCTCCGATGCCAGCGCCTGCTCCCGCTCGTGGGCGTTCTTGTAGGCGTCGAGCTCGGGGAGTGACTGCCGCTTCTCGAGCAAGCGGTCGATCTGAAGGTCGAGATCCTGGACGTCGAGAAGATCGGCGAGGCTCGTTATCTCCATTCGGCGACGGAGGGTAGTGCCCGGTCAGGACCAGGTCTGCGGGTCGAGCCCGGTCAGATCGACCACAGAGTCACCGACCACGTCGGCGACCATGGTGACCAGAGCCGATATGCCGGGTCGCTCGGTGGCGATGTGCCCCGGGTCGATCACGGATAGACCCAGGTCGAGGGCCTGCACCACCCGATGATGGGAGACGTCGCCGGTGACGATCGCATCGGCAACTGATGCCGCCTGGTCGATGAACCCCGAGCCCGATCCGGGAACAACGGCGACGCGCTCGATGATGCGGCTGCGATCGCCGGAGACCCGGAGACCTGTGGTCCCGAGTGCATCGCTGACCAGCTTCTCCAGGGCTTCCAGGGTCTGCTCGAAGCTCCCGACCCGGCCCACCGGAGGCGACCCATCGACTTGGTCCCCACCGAACGGCGCCACATCGTGGAGATGGAGGGTGGAGGCGAGCACTTCGGCGGTGCCGCCAGGGGCGCCGTCGAAATCGGTGTGGATGACGATGAGACTGACGCCGGCCCGGAGCAGGCGCAAAGCCCGGGCGGAAGGCGACCGGCCACCGATGATACGGTTCACCGGGTCGAGGAGGAGCGGGTGATAGGTGACGATCAGGTCGACCGGGGCCGACTCGACCGCATCCACCACCTTCTCGGTCACCTCGTGGCAAACCGCGACCGAGTCCGCCCGTCCCGCCGGATCGCCCAGCTGCAGCCCGACCGGATCCCACGAAGCCGCCGACTCGGGCCGGGTTCGCTCGGCGAGGGCGGAGACGAGTGCGGCGACCGTGGGCATGGCGCCCAACCTACCCGCGCCATCCGGCCAGCCCCGCTCCGCCCAGGGTCGGTGTCGGCGCGGTCTTCGGGCTGGGGCCCTCCCCTATCCTGCCCGTCTTGGACATCGAAGCTGCCCTGGGCTGGGGTCCTCCGGCGAGTTGGCCTCGAGTGACGGTCATCGACTCGCACACCGGGGGCGAGCCGTTCCGTGTCGTGGTCGGGAACGGACCGCTCATCCAGGGCGGGAGCATGCTGGAACGCCGCCGCTTCGCACAGGAGCATTTCGACGATCTTCGTCGGGCGTTGATGTGGGAGCCACGGGGCCATGCCGACATGTACGGCGCGTTGATCGGACCGCCGGTGAGCCCCGACAGCGACATCTCGGTCCTCTTCCTCCACAACGAGGGCTTCTCGACCATGTGCGGCCACGGGATCATCGCCCTGACCAAGGTGGTCCTCGACACCGGGATCCTCCCCTCCGCGGCAGGTGAGACCACGATCAGGATCGACACCCCGGCCGGCCAGATCGAGGCGACCGCCACTATGGGAGACAGGAGAGCGACGGCGGTCAGGTTCCGAAACGTGGCGTCGTTCGCGGTCGACCTCGACAACGAGGTCGAGGTCGACGGGATGGGAGGAGTCCGCTACGACCTGGCATTTGGAGGGGCGTTCTATGCCTACGTCGACGTCGGACAAGTGGGGCTCACCCTGAGCCGTCGGGACATGACAGGGCTCATCGCGGCCGGTCGGGCCATCAAGAAGGCCGTGGTCGAGTCCCGGGCTGTCAGCCATCCTCTTCAGACCGAACTGGGGTTCCTCTACGGGGTGATCTTCGTCGGCCCGGCAGAGGATTCGCGGCATCACTCGCGCAATGTCTGCGTGTTCGCCGACGGAGAGGTCGACCGCTCCCCCACCGGCACCGGGGTCAGCGGCCGGCTGGCCATACATCACGCCCGCGGACAGATCGAGATCGACGAGGAGATAACGGTCGAGAGCATCGTGGGAAGCGTCTTCACCGGTCGGATCGTGGCGATTACCGAGGTCGGGGGCATCCCGGCAGTGATCCCCGAGGTGGCGGGTGTGGCCTACATGACCGGGCGATCCGAGCACTGGCTCGACCCGGAGGACGATGTCGGTGCCGGCTTCTTGCTTCGCTGATCTTCCGGCTACTGGTAGTGCTGGGAGAGCACCGACCACGCGCTGCCGGTGACCGAATCGACCCACATCACCAGCGCCCGCAGCGATAGCGCGACCACGGCTATCAGCGCGGGTATGAGCAGGACCGCCCTGTCGAGGGCCGCCCCGGTCACGGCGAGACACGACAACGTGACCACGATGACCAGGTGGGTCAGGAGCACACGGCGGAGATCGCGTCGTGCCTCCATCTCCGCCGCTGCCGCCTTTAGCTCTCGGAGTGACCCGGCGGTGCCGATCACGTGCCAGACGCCGATCATGGTTTGTTCAGCCCGCTTCGGACGGCGCGAGAGGACCCAGAGCAGGGGGGCGGCCAACTCGATCGTGTATCGATCGCTCTGCCAGCCATAGAGGGTTTCGGTCCAGACAAGGCGACCCATGTCGCACTCCTCTCCGGCGCAAGGTTACCCGCCACTCCGGGAAAGGTTTGTCGTTGGCGGCGTCGCTCCCGGCTGCCGGCTCAGAACGCGACCACGGCGAGCGAGGGGTCGGCGAGCTCGGGGTCGGCGACGGCTCGATCCTCGACCTCGGGCAGTGGGAGCGTGACCTCGAATATGGTCAGACCGTCGACGCGCAGGTATTGCAGAGATCCGCCCATCCCTTCGGCGAGCGAGCGAGCGACTGCCAGCCCGAGCCCGACGCTGCCCTCCAGCACCGCCGTTCCGTCCCGGTGCATGTATCGCTCGAACAGACGCTCACCTATCTCGTCGGAGACACCCGGGCCGTCGTCGATGACTTCGATGACCCCGGTGTCTCCCCTGGAGTAGGCGGTGACCGCGATCTCGTCACCACCGTGCTTGGCTGCGTTGGAGACCAGGTTTCGTAGCAGCTGAGCCAGTCTCATCCGATCGGCGAGGACCGCGATGGCGATGTCGTCGACCTCGACCGAGATGCCACGACGCCGGAACGGGCGCACCACTTCCTGGATCTCACTCCAGAGTCTCACCGGCTCCAGGTCGTAGTTGATCGCTTGGGCGTCGAGTCGACCTGCCGCCACAAGATCGTCCACCATCCTGGACAGCTCGGCCGCCTCACTGACGATGAACCCGGCCAATTCCCGAGAGGACTCGGGCAGGTCTTCGGCGGTATCCTCCAGTTCGGAGGCAAACCCGTAGATCCCGGTCAGCGGTGTCCTCAGCTCATGGGACACATCTGCGATGAACTGGTCCTTGGAGCGAGATTCGTCCTTGAGGTGGCGCAGCTCCTCGGTGAGGATTCGCTGGGCGGCATTGCGGCGGATCGCCTTCCACACCGCGATCATGATCCCCATCGGGAGGAGGAACACCACCAGGAACCGGACTGCAGTGGCGGCACGGCCCACTCCCTCACCGGCGACCAGGATCTCGGCGGTCCGGTTGTCGCGCAACAAGGCCAGCTCCTCGACCAGGGACTGATAGGTGCCCGCCTGCTCGGCCAGCGCCGCCGACCCGGTGGCCTCATCAAAGGTCTCCAGACCGGCCAAGGCGCTCTCGGTAGCCAACCCGAATCGCCGCTGCGCATCGACCAACCGGATGCGCAGGTCAGGTGTCAGCTCCGAAACGAGTCGGGCCGACCGGGCGGTCAACTCGTCCGCCGCCCCCTCGGCTCCGGTCCGCGCCTCGTCGATCAGGCCCTGGTCTGCCGTGTTGACCGCGAGCACGACGGCGAAGTTGGTCGCATTCACTGCCCCCGCCGCCGCGCTCAGGGTGGACTCGGCGAGAATCGCTACTTCGGCGTCTGCAGCAACCGCTCCCGAGCTCTCCCGGTTGACCAACAGGAGGGCAAGGACGAGCAGAGTGGCGAGCGTCACGCCGACTACCACGATGGGAATTAAGTCGAGAGAGGGTTTTCGCACCGCCTAGATCTTCGGCATCGCCGATGAAGAGCTTTAAGAAGCGGGTGCCCTTTTGCCGATAGGAGATGGTGATACCACGGCGGAGGCTCATCCTGCTGACCATGGCTTCGACCGCTGCACTCTTGGTCGGCGCGGGGCCTGCCGCCGCCGTCGACACCCCAGAGCACGGAGCAGAGCAGATCGCCTCGATCGTCGCTGAGGGCCAGGCAGACATGAGTGGCGTCGCTTCTGCGCTCCAAGCACAGATCTCCGGTCTCAACGACCAAGCCGCGGTAGACGATGCCGAAGACGCGGCATTGGCCTCGGTCGAGAGCATCTGGGCTGCCGCCCGCAACGCCGTCGACGAGATCACCAAGCTCTATCCGGGCGAGCTGGGGCAAACCGGCGGCGCGGCAAAGCAGCAGCTCCAAGACGCCCGTCAGACGGTCCGGTCCACCATCTCCAACCTGGTCGCCGAATGGGCTCCCTCCGCCCCCACCACGACGACCACGACCACACCACCGACCACCACCTCATCGACGACCACGACCACCACGACGACGACCACCACCACACCGGCGCCGGACGGGGCCGGGCCCGGATCCAGTCCGGGAGACGGCCCCGGGGATCAGGGAGGGACAACCCGGGTGCCTCCCCGCACGCCGCAGCCATCCGGTCCCTCCCAGGACGGGAGCGAGGGACGGGGCGTAGCCGGACTGCCGGGATCAGTGATGGCGATGGAGCTGGCGGCAGTGACTCCGGGCCAGCCATTCACCGTGAGCTCGGAGGCGATCAGCGGGCTCCTCGCCGCCAAGGACACAAGCGCAACGGCGGCGATGGCGGCAATGCTGGACACCGTGCTCTCCCCGGCCGTGGTCGACCTGGTGCTCTCCCCACTGCTCATCCTGGAGATCCTGCTCCGGACCCTGATCGACGGCGGCTCGAATCTGATCGGCCCCCTCACCATGTTCGCCCTCGCCGCCCTCGGTCTCTTTGCCTACGACCGGTTCGCCAGGCGCCGTCTGAGCCTCGATCTGGTCTGACCAGGTCGAGGCCGGGACGACCGGGATCAAGACCCTCCGTTCAGCCCTCCACCGAGCATTTCGATGGTTTCCCTGGCCCGTTCCCTCGGGACGATCTCGATGGCGTATCCGGAGTGAACGACGACGTAGTCGCCCACCGAGACGTTGGGGACCATCACCAGGTCGACCTCGCGTTCGACACCCAGGATGGAGACCTTCGCCGGCCGCGTGATCTCGGTGGCCTCGCCCAGCGAGACGACTCTTCCCGGCACGGCCACGCACATGGTCACATCACCTTCACCGAGACGAGGCGGACACCCAGAGCGTCGGGGTCGGTGGGGTCGACCGCCTGCTCCACCACCACTTCGGGGCAATAGCCCCATCGATCCACCGCGTAGTGATCGACACCGTGCCGCAAGGCGTCGGGGGTGACGCCGGCCAGGGCCCCGACCCGGAATCGCAGGCTGCTGACCCGCCCGGAGCCGTGTGATTCCTCCTCGACCCGTCGCATCAGGTCGGCGACGACACCACTCTCATGCACCGTCGATCTCCCTCACCACCTGGTCGACGGCACGCTCCACCCGAGGGGTCAGTCCCGAGCCCGGCGTGACGTCCTCGATTTCGATCCCGTACACCACCAGACGCTCCGGAAGTCGACCCAGGCTTCTCGCCATCTCGATCGCGTCGACCACTCCGATCGAGTGGGTGCTGGTGGCCAGAACCCCGCCGGGGAGAGGCTCGGCGTGTGCCTCGAAGCGGTGAACTGTCCCAGCCATGGAGCCCGACCTGGCGGCATCGACCACGACCACGTCCTCTGCCCCCTCCCAGACGTCGATCATCTGGTAGGACCCTCCGGCCATCTGATAGCTGCCCCGGGTACGCACCCGCTTGGCGACTTCGAGTCCGGCGCCGTCATCTCCTCGCGACTGGTTGCCCACCCCGATCACTATCCGTCTCACTCCCGCTCCACCGTCAAGTCGAGGAAGTGGGTGGCACAAGAGATGCACGGGTCGTAGCAGCGAATGGCCTGCTCGAGCTGCCACTGCAGCTCGTCGTCCGAGAGATGGCTCCGCCCGGGGACGTAGGCGCGGAGATCCTCCTCGATGCTGAGCTGATTCTGCGAGGTGGGAGGGACGATGTGAGCCTCGGTGATGAACCCGTCGGAATCGACTTCATAGCGGTGATAGAGGGTCCCGCGCGGGGCTTCGGAGGCGCCGTGGCCGGTGACGGCGCGGGGCTCGACCTCCAGGAACGGGGTCGGGGGCCGGCGGTAGGACTCGATCAGACGCAAGGCCTCCTCACAGGCGAACACCAGCTCGACGGAACGGACCACGATGCTCTGGAAAGGGTTGTTGCAGGTCGGCCCGAGACCGGCCTCGGCGGCGGCTGACCTGGCCATCGGGGTGAGGAGACGCGAGTTGAGCGAGTAACGAGCCATCGGGCCCAGGTGGTAGGCGCCGCCGTCCTTGCGTCTGGCGTGCAGGGCATTGGACCAGGGGACATGGGACTCCTCGAAGTGCTCACCCCACTCCTCCACTGCCATGTCCAGCCCGCGGTTGGAGACGATCCGCCCGTCGTGAATGGCGTACTCGTCGGGATGGGAGAGGGCGACGTACTCGTAATCCCGCTCGAAGTCGGGAAAGGTGAGCCCGGACACCCATCGGGTGGTCGCCACCGCCGCATCCCGGGCCCACTCCAGGTCGGGGACCAGGGCCTCCAGCTCTCGCTCGGTCGGGACGCGGTAGAACCCGCCCACCCTGACGTTGATGGGGTGGATCTCCCTTCCCCCGAGCAGGGTCATGACCGCGTTGCCGATCTTCTTGATGCGCAGACCCATCGCCACCTGTTCCGGGTAGTCGGAGGCCATGGCGATGGCGCTCTCGTATCCCAGGAAATCGGGAGCGTGGAGAAAGAAGACATGGAGGGCATGGCTCTCGATCCATTCCCCGCAGTAGATGAGCCGGCGAAGATTGCGCAGACCACCGGTCAACCTCACGCCGGCGGCGGACTCCATGGCGTTGCAGGCGCTGGTCTGATAGGCGATGGGGCATATCCCGCAGATACGGGCGGTGATGTCCGGTGCCTCCGAGAAACGACGACCGCGAAGGAAGGCCTCGAAGAAACGGGGCGGTTCGAAGATCTTGAACCGCAGGTCGAGCACCTCGTCGCCTCTCAGCTTGAGGTACATCGCCCCCTCGCCCTCGACCCGGGCCAGATAGTCGACCGCGATCTCGCGCTCAGCGTCGCTCATAGGCCTCACTCGCCTCCCTGAACTCGGGGGCGTATGCGTTGAACGTGCGCAGCGCCCGAACCAGGTCGAGGTCGGAGACGCCCATCTGTCCCCACCAAGCGGCGAGCGAGGCGACATTGGGCGACTCGGCCGGGCCGAAGCACCCATAGCAGCCACGCTCGTAGGCGGGGCATATCGCTCCGCACCCGGCCTGGGTGATCGGCCCCATGCACGGGATCCGCTGGGCCACCATGACACAGTTGGTGCCGCGTAGCTTGCATTCGACACAGACGCTGTGGCCCGGGATGTTCGGCTTGCGGCGGTGGAGGAAGGCGTCGATCGCTTCGAGCAGCTGATGCTTGGAGATGGGGCAGCCGCGAAGCTCGAAGTCGACCTCGACGTGGTCCGAGATCGGGGTGGAGGTGGCCAAGGTCTCGATGTACTCGGGATGGGCGTAGACGACGTTGAGGAACTCGTCGACGTCGCCCCAGTTGCGAAGAGCCTGAATGCCGCCCGCGGTGGCGCAGGCCCCGATCGTCACCAGGGTGTCCGAGACCCTCCTCACCTCCTGGATCCTCGCCGCGTCGTGGGCAGTGGTGATCGAGCCTTCCACCAACGACAGGTCGTAGGGGCCCTCGACCATGCCCCGGCTCGCTTCCGGGAAGTATGCGATCTCGATCGCGCCGGCGATCTCGATGAGATGATCCTCCGCATCGAGCAGCGTCAGCTGGCACCCGTCACAGGAGGCGAACTTCCACACCGCCAGTTTGGGCCGGGCCGCGCTCATAGCCCTGTCACCGTGAGTCGTTGGGCAACGTGGGAGTAGGGGACAACGGGGCCGTCCCGGCAGAGGAAGTCGGGCCCGAATTGGCAGTGACCGCAGAAGGCGATGGCACACTTCATGTTGCGTTCGAGACTGACATGGATGTCGTCGGGAGCCAATCCCCGCGTTTCCAGCTCGCGGGCGACCACCTTCATCATGATCTCGGGACCGCACAACATCGCGACGGTGTTGGCCGGATCGAAGGAGATCCTGGGCAGCAAGCCGGTGACCATGCCTACGTCTCCGAACCACTGCTCATCCGATCGATCCACCGTGACCTCGACCTCGAGATCGAACCGGCTTCGCCAGATGTGGAGCTCGTCGCCAAAGAGGAGGTCGGCCGGCGTGCGCGACCCGTAGACCAGTGACACCGCACCGAAACGCTCCCGGTTGGCCAGCATGGCATAGATGACCGGCCGAAGCGGCGCCAGCCCGATCCCGCCCGCCACCACGACGACATCGTGTCCCTCGGCCCGTCCCACCGGCCACCCGGCCCCGTAGGGCCCCCTCACCCCGATCGGGTCTCCCACCTCGAGGCCGACGATCGCCCGGGTGACCGCCCCCACCGAGCGAACGGTGTGGACCAGAGTGCTGGGGTCCTGTGGGTTCCCCGAGATAGAGAGCGGCACCTCACCGATGCCGAACACATAGATCATGGTGAACTGCCCCGGGGTGAAAGCCAGCCCCTGGCCATCGTCGGGCTCCATCTCCAGGGTGACGGTGTCTGCGGTCTCGACGCGCCGAGCGCTGACCCGAAACGGGCGGGGCAGCATCGGCTCGATCACATCGCGGGCGGCAACGGCGGTGGGAGGGAACATCATGGCGCCCTGTACAGGTCGAGCAGTTGGATCCGGGTGCGATGGAGACGTGCCGCCAGCTCGGCCGAGACCACCCCCAGCACCTCGAGAGCGAGGTCACGATTCTCCCGGCATCTCTTTCGGACCTGGGCCGCGTCGAAGGCGACGACCGTGGTGTCGCTCAGAGCTCGGGCTCTCCAGTTCCAGCGATGGGGGGCGAAGAACCAGCTGAGCCCGACCAGATCGCCCGGTCCCAGCGTCTGGATCACCATCGGCGTCTTGCCCGGGGAGGTCATCTCCAGCCCGACCCTGCCCTCGGAGACTACGTAGAACGTGTCCGCCGGCCCTCCCTCCTCGAACAGGACCTCGCCACCCTTCAGACCGACCACGCTCGACACCGACTCGAAGAACTCGAGCTCGGTGTTCGACAGCTTGGCGAGCAGCGGGCTGGTCTCGCGCAGGGTCTGGAGATTCATCGCAGCGCCCCGTGGGTGGCCCTGATCGCTGCCACCTCCTCTGTTATGTCGATCCCGACCGGGCACCAGGTGATGCAACGACCACAGCCGACGCAGCCAGACGACCCGAACTGGTCATACCAGCTGGCCAGTTTGTGGGTCATCCACTGCCGATACCGGTCCTTGGTGGTGTTGCGGACCGGGACACCGTGCAGAGCGGAGAAGTCCAAGGTGAAACACGAATCCCAACGTCTCGATCGTTGTGCCGAGTCGCCGTCGAGGGTCACCGAGTCCTCGGTCGAGGAGCAGAAGCAAGTGGGGCAGACCAGGGTGCAATTGGTGCAGGAGAGACATCTCGACGCCACCTCCTCCCAGCGGGGGTGCTCGAGGTTCTCGTAGAGCAGCTCCTTGATTCCCTCGATGTCCATCGACCTGCCCATGCTCGCCGCGGTCTCTGCCACGATCCGGTCGACGGCAGCTGCGTCGCTGTCGTCGGCGAGCCTCCCCGGCAGCAGTGCCAGCAGCCTCTGCCCCGCCTCGCTCCCCGACTCGAGCACGAACTCATGTCGTCCGTCCTCGATGACCTCGGTCAACACCAGGTCGTATCCGGAAGTGCAACGCGGGCCGGTGCCCATGGAGACACAGAAACAGGTCCCTCCGGCCACCATGCAGTTGAGAGCGACCATGAGCACGTCGCGCCGCCCCGCCTGATAGGTGCGATCCACTGTGCCGTTGCCCAGGAAGACCCGGTCCTGAATGCCGATCGCGGCCAGCTCACAGGCCCGAGCCCCGAGAAAGGCGTAACGGGTGTCGGCGACCTCGCTGGGGACGAAGTGGAGCGAGCCGTTGTTCCGCTTCACCTCGAACAGTGCCGTGGTCGGAGGAAAGAGCAGCTTCTTCCACGAGTGCTGGCCGACGGCATAGCCGAAGAGA
Organism: Acidimicrobiia bacterium; assembly: GCA_035462285.1. GTDB lineage: Bacteria > Actinomycetota > Acidimicrobiia > Spongiisociales > ZC4RG35 > JARDZU01. Next base: position 767 of record DATHUL010000146.1, on the reverse strand, counting down.
GCCTGATCCTCCCTCCGCTGCAGCCGGTACTCGCCCGCCTCCTGGACGTCGGTCCAGCCGATTGGAAGGTCCTCCACACCGCCCAGCTCCCCGTAGACGATGGCGTGATCGCGCACCGTCGGGCCGATGATCGTGTAGCCCTCCCCACCCAGGGCGTCGAACAGGGCGCCGAACTCGGCTCGGTCGAGCACCTTCTGGCCCATGCCGTCCATGCCGGGGACAGTACCGATGCTCGCCGGGGCCCGTGCACGCGGAGGAGGTCCCCATGGCATTTGCGTGTCATCGGAGTAGGTATGGTCATGGGCCGTCATGGTTCGGAGGACTCTCGCCCGACTCGATCGCCGGCAGACCGGCCTCCTGCTCGCCGCGACCACGGCGCTGATCAGCGGCGTCTCCGTTTTCGTCAACGGCTACGGGGTCAGGGCATGGACCGAGATATCCGACCCCACTACCTACACTACGTTGAAGAACACCGGCGCCGCCCTGATCCTCCTGATCGCGTCGATTCTGGCCGCCAGGCGGAGTGGCGCCGGAGGCTTTGGTGGCAGCGAGGCAGGTGAGCACAAGGTCGGGCTGGTGCTCGTCGCCGTGGTCGGGGGCAGCATCCCCTTCGTCCTCTTCTTCGAGGGGCTGGCCCGGGCCACCTCGGGTGACGCGGCATTCATCCACAAGACCTTGGTGGTCTGGGTGGCGATACTCGCCGTGACCATCCTCCGGGAACGGGTCGGTCTCCCTCATCTCGCCGCATTGGTGCTCCTGATCTGGGG
>DATHUL010000145.1:0-2822 GCA_035462285.1 Acidimicrobiia bacterium | reverse complement strand
CCGCCCGCAGGGCAGGGCGGCGTTCACCGCGCTGGGCAGGTCATTGACCCCGGTGCGGACACCGATCGGGGAGGCGTGGATTCTCACCCGTGACGAGGGCGAGTTCCGCGCCGCCCCGGGGCCGGTTGCGCCCGCCCGGCTGATCCCGAGCGGGGACCCCTACTTCCTCCTTCATGGTCACGATCGCGAGCTCCTGGTCCCTGACGCCGGCCGTCGCGGCACCCTCTGGACGTCTCGGGTCTGGCCGGGGGCGATTCTCGTCAAGGGCGACATCGTCGGGACCTGGCGGCGCTCTAATGACACGGTGACCATGCAGACTTGGCGCCGTCTCCCTCGCAGCGAGCACGATGCGGTCGAGAGGGAGGCGGCGTCGTTGCCGGTCCCCGGCGTCACAGGCCAGATCCGGGTTCGTTGGGACACCTGATCCCCGGCTCTCGTCGCACGCTCTTCGCCGTGTGGCACTTCACCTGCTCCGAGCTAGAGGGGGCGTCGCCACACGGCACCGGACTCAGCAGCGCTCGTTGTCCAGTGTCGAGCGGGTGTCTAGCCTCTCCGGCCGGAATCCGCTCACCGCAGCTGGAGGAAACCGATGACAGTATTTGATTGGTTGCTCCACTCGGACCCCTCGATCCGTTGGCAGGTGATGAGGGATCTCACCGACGAGCCCACAGAGGCAGTCGCCGCCGAACGGGCCAAGGTCGCCACCGAGGGATGGGGGGCGAGATTGCTCGCACTCCAGGACGAAGACGGTCAGTGGGGCCGAGATGTGCTCCCCGCCTCGACTGAGGAGAGCGGCGACGGGCTGCCCGACGTCGCTACCCGAAAGCTCCTGCTCGAGGTGCACGACATCTCCCTGGACCGGCTCGCCGGGTACCTCGACCTCGACGCTGAGGTCCTCGCCGCCTGGGAGAACGACCCGAATCCGAATCTCGAGGACGTCGGCATCGACAAGTACCGGTCTGCTTTGAATTGGATGAGGAACTCCATCGGCACCCTGAAACCGCCCTGGACCTCGACGACTTACACCTTGTTGCTGCTCCGTGAATTGGGCCTCGACCCTGCCAGCGACCAGGCCCGGCGGGCGGTTGCGCTGGTCCGGGACAACAGCAGGTGGGACCACGACGGCCAGCGCTACTTCGATGGGGAAGTCGAGCCTTGCATCAACGGCAAGACCGTCGCCCTCGGTGCCTACTTCGGTCAGGATGTCGACGGCGTCGTGGCAAGGCTTCTCGGCGAGCAGCTTGACGACGGCGGGTGGAACTGCGAGGCGGAGAGGGGTTCGATCCGCTCATCGTTCAACACCACGATCGCGGTTCTCGAAGGTCTCTTGGAGTACGAGGTGGCCAAAGACGCCTCTGCCGACGTGACCGCCGCTCGCCTCAGGGCGCAGGAATACCTCCTGGAACGTCGCATGTATCGCCGTCTGTCGACCGGCGAGGTCGCCGATCCTGCCTGGACGCATTTCTCCTTCCCCACCTATTGGCACTACGACGTCCTGCGCGGGCTCGACTATCTCCGCAGCGCCGGCGTCGCGCCCGACGAGAGATGCACCGAGGCGATCGCTCTCGTCGAGAGCAAACGCGGCCCCGACGGGCGATGGCTGCTGGAGAACACCCATCCCGGTCGGGTTCACTTCGACATGGAGGAGGGGGACGGCAAGCCCAGCCGCTGGAACACGCTTCGTGCCATGCGAGTCCTCGATTGGCACGGCCACTCCGACGCGGCCGACCCCGGGCTCACCCTCGGAACGCGATGAGGGCCGTCGTCTACGACCGGTACGGCCCGCCCGAAGTGCTTCGGGTCGAAGAGGTCGAGATGCCCTCACCGGGCCCGAATGAGGTACTGGTCGAGGTTGTCGCCACGTCGGTCAACCTGGCCGACTGGGAGTGTCTGACCGGATCCCCGATGTACGCCCGGATCGGGGGGCTCCGGGCTCCGGCCAACAGGACTCTCGGCTCCGACATCGCCGGGCGGGTCCATGCCGTCGGCGCCGGCGTCACCCGGTTCCGCCCCGGCGACGAGGTGTACGGCGAGATCCGGATGGGCGGCTTCGCCGAATACGCGGCGGCACGCGAATCGGCGCTGGCCCACAAGCCGGCGGAGTTGACCTTCGCCGAGGCCTCGACGCTGCCTCAGGCGGGTGCGATTGCCTTACAGGGCACCGCCGGGGCAGGGCCCGGGCAGCGGATGCTGATCAACGGTGCGGGGGGCGGCTCGGGGTCGTTCGCCATCCAGCTCGCCAAGCGGGCCGGGGCGCACGTGATCGCGGTCGACAACGCGGGCAAGCTCGAGTTCATGCGATCGCTTGGGGCCGACGAGGTGATCGACTACAGGAGCCAGGACTTCACCACGATCCAACCGTGCGACCGGGTGCTCGACTTCGTCGCCGGCCGCTCGGTGTTCGCCTACCGAAGGGCATTGGCCCGGGGCGGTCGCTACAGCTGTGTCGGCGGGACCACCCGGGCGCTGCTGCGGGTGGTGACGATCGGAGCCCTCGTCGGCCGGCTCACCGGTCGCCGGCTGGGGTTGTTGGTGGTGAAGTCAGGCCCGGCCCATTTCGCGCCCCTCGCCCAGCTGTGTGTCACCGGCGACGTCCAAATCCACATCGATTGCAGTTTCCGGCTCGACGAGGCGCCCCAGGCGCTGGCCCGCGTCGGCGAGGGTCGCGCCCTGGGCAAGGTGGTGGTGGAGGTCGCCTGAGAGAGACTTGCGGACCTATCCGCCTCTACCGGCCCAACCCAACTCACGCTTGGCGGTCATCCTCAGATCGACGCCCCGCCCGGGGACCTACCTCCGATCCGTTAGCCTCCCCCGATGCCCAC
>DATHUL010000144.1:0-12022 GCA_035462285.1 Acidimicrobiia bacterium | reverse complement strand
AACGACGCCTGTGTCATCCTCGACGAAGCCCAGAACACCACACCGGAGCAGATGAAGATGTTCCTGACCCGGCTCGGGTTCAACTCCAAGATGATCATCACCGGGGACATGACCCAGACCGACCTTCCCGACAACCGGCGATCCGGGCTCAAGGTGGTTCGTGAGATCCTCAGCGACATACCCGGGGTCTCCTTCGTCGAGCTGACCGCTCGCGACGTCGTCCGGCACCGGATCGTGGCCTCGATCGTGGAGGCCTACGCCCGGTTCGAGAGCAAGGCCACCTGATGCCGCGACCCACCCTGGTCCGGATCGCCACCTTCCTCGCCACCATTGTGGCCGCCTGGGGAGTTCTCTCGCTGGGCACCGAGCGCATCTCGCTCGAACTGGAGGAAGGCGACCTGGCCGATCAGCCGTTTACCGCCGAAGTGACCCGAAACGTGGTCAACGTCGCGGCGACCGAGGCGGAGAGAGAAGCGGCCCGGAACCAGGTAGAGCCGATCTACCGCACCGACACCAGTGTCCAGGACTCGGTCCAGGACGGGATACGGACTCTGTTCGAGACCATCCAGACGCTTGTGATCGGACCCGACCCCGAGATCTCCCCCGAGGTCACCACCAGCACAACCGAGGCGCCGGGCGAGGAAGAGACCACCGAGGAGACCGAGACCACGGAAACAACTCTTCCCCCCCAGCCGACTCAGTTGACCGGTCTGGTGTTCGTCGACGTGGACGGAGACGGTCTGTTCCAACCCGATCTGGTCAACGAGGAGGGTTTCAGCGACTTCGGCCTCTCCGGGGTGCCGCTCACCGTCGTCTCTTCGGGGCAGACCGTCACCGGTCAGACCTCGGCCGACGGCTCGTTCGCCATCGAGACCCTGGCCGGGACGGTGACCGTCGTTGTCGGTCTGGAGGAGTCGACCCACGCCGGTAGGTTCCTGATGCCTCAGGGCCACAGCCTGGAGATCGATTGCGCGCCGGAGGCAGCGTGTCAAGCGGCTCCCATTGCGGTCTCGCCAAACCTCCGCCCGGTCGAGGAGGTGGTCGCCGAGATCAGGTCTTCCAACCCGAGACTCGCCGCGGATGCGGCCACCACCCTGGTCAGGTTGGCCGGTGGTGACGTGCTGCGGACCGCGGCGGGCCAGCAGAACCTGCTCCATCTGGCCGAGGTGCAGCGTGAGGTGATCGGCCGGGTGCTTCAAGAGTTCGGCAGTCTGATAACTCCTGACGACCTGCTCCAGGTGCAGGGTCAGCAGGTGGTGGGGCCGCCCCCGGTGCTCCTCCCCGGCGAGACCAGCGTCAACCAGGAGGCGAGCGCCGCCGCCGGCGAGGTGGTGGCCACCTATCTCCAGGCCAATTATCTCGAAGACGTCGATGCCACCGAGCAGGCTCGGGTCGACGCCGCAAACGCGGTCGAGCCGGTGTCCCAGGAGTTCAGCGCAGGTCAGATCATCGCCCAGGAGGGGGAACGGCTCACCCAGTTTCAGATCGACGCCATCGAGCAAACCGGCGGGATCGGCGACGCCCAGCAGCAGGGAGGGCTGCTCGCGGTGCTGGCGGTCCTGGTCGGCGTGCTCGGTCTGTACCTCTCGCGTTTTCGCCCCGAGTTCTGGGCCCGCCCCCGAATGGTGGCGCTGCTCGGCATCCTGCTCGTCCTGGCCGCGGGAGCGGTGCGTGCCACCGAGTTGCTCAACGAGAACACAAGCTGGTACGTCCTCCCCGCCGTTGCCTTCGGTTTCATGACCGCGGTTCTGTTCGATTCGCGGATCGCGGTGTTGATGGCTCTCTGTCTCGGCGTGGTCGCCGCGGCCGGGACCCAGGACACCGGTGTCGCCGTATATGCGGCGTTGGCGACACTGGCCCCGGTCCCGTTCGTCAGCGCGGTGAGCAGCCGCGGCGCCTTCAGGAACGCGGTGATCCTGTCCTCATTGACTGCGGCAATCGCCGCCGCCTCCACCTCGTGGCTGTTCCATGCGCCGCCGGACGTTCTGCCGGTCGAGGTCCTCGGGCTCGCCATCGACATCCCCTTCCAGTTCATCGGGACTTCGATGGGGTGGGCGTTCGGGGTGTCCGTGGTCGCATCGCTGATCGGGTTGGCCGCCCTCCAGTTCTTCGAATCCGCCTTCGACATCACTACCAGTCTCAGCCTGCTCGATCTCACCGATCGCAACCATGAGGCGCTCCAGCTGCTCCAGGAGAAGGCGTTCGGCACCTTCAACCATTCGCTCATGGTGGGCACACTGGCGCACGCCGCGGCCCGCGCCATAGGGGCCAACGCACTTCTCGCCCGGGCCATGTCCTACTACCACGACCTGGGCAAGACGGAGAATCCGACCATGTTCATCGAGAACCAGTTCGGGATCCAGAACCCTCACGACTTCCTCACGCCTCAGGAGTCGGCGGACATAGTGCGCAAGCACGTCAGTGACGGGATCACCCTGGCCCGTCAGTTCAGGATCCCCTCGGATGTCGCCACCGGCATCGTGAGTCACCACGGTGACGGGATCATGCGCTACTTCTACGAGAAGGCACGCTCGCAGAGTGGGGAGGACGTCAACCCCGACGACTTCCGCCACATTGGGCACAAGCCACGTACCGCCGAGACCGCCATCGTGATGCTGGCCGATTCGCTGGAAGCGGCCTGCCGGGCCCACTTCCAAACCGAGGAGCCGACTCCGCAGGCGATCGAGAAGGTGGTCGACCGTGTCGTCGACGAGAAGCTGAACGACGACCAGCTCTCCGAGTCGCCGCTGACCCTGGCCGAGCTGACCGCGATCCGTTCGGCGTTCCTCGATTCGCTGGTGGGCCATTACCATCAGCGGATCGCCTACCCGAACTTCCCCGGCACTTGATGGACGACCCTCCCAGTCGAAAACCCGGCGCCGGCCAGTGAGCGTCTTCCTGGCCGACGAACAGGGTGTCCCGGTGGATCTCGATCGACTGCGCCGATTGGCCGAGCTGGTCCTGGCCGAAGAGGGCTACCCGTCCGAGACCGAGCTCACCGTCCTGCTGGTCAGCGAAGACGAGATGGCCGCCTACAACGAGCGGTTCCTCGAGCGCTCCGGCCCGACCGATGTGCTCGCCTTCCCGGTGGAGGAGCTGATGCCCGGGGTCGTCCCCGACCAGGATTCGAACGGGCCCCCGCTGATCATCGGCGATGTGATCGTCGCTCCGGGTTATGTCGGTCGTCAGGCCGAGGAGAACGATGTCGTGTTCGAGGACGAGATGGCGCTGATGGTGGCGCACGGCATTCTCCATCTTCTCGGATACGACCACATCGACGATGACGACGCCGAGACGATGGAGCGGCGCGAGGTCGAGTTGCTCAGCATGGTCGGGGTGACGCGGCGATGAGCCTGATGATCCTGATCGTGGGGGTGGTGGCAATGTTCCTGGCGGCCTGGCTGCGCGCCGCTGGATCGGCCATAGCCAGGGTGCCCCGCGCCGATGCGCTCCACGACGCCTCCGAAGACGTGCGCGGCGCCGGGATCGTGGCCGACCTGCTCGACGAGCGGGAGGTGATCACCCCGGCGGTCGCCCTGGTCGGCTCCGGGCTCCTGGTGGCGGCCGCAGTACTGGGAACGGCGGTCTTCTCGGCCGGGGAGACCCTGGGCCGGGCGATCGTCAACGCGGTCGTCGTCTTCCTGGTGGTGTTCCTGCTCGCCGATCTCGCCCCCCGGCAGCTGGGCCGGCGCAGGGCACGAGCCATCGCCTACTTCTCGGCGCGACTCCTGTCCATCGCGGTCACCCTGGGGGGCTGGGCCACCGATCTGATCTACGACTCGAGTGACGAAGCGGAAGGTGGGGAAGAGGAGGGAGAGGAGACCGCCACCGACCAGGAGCGGGAGTTGATCGACTCGGTTCTGGAGTTCGGTGAGACCGTGGTGAGAGAGGTGATGACCCCCCGACCCGACATGATCACCGTGCCGATCACCGCTTCTCTCGACGACCTGGTCGCGGTGACCACCGAGGAGGGTTTCTCCCGGATTCCGGTGACCGACAACGGCGACGTGGTGGGAATGGTCATCGTCAAGGACCTGCTGCCGATGCTGATCGAAGGTCGCCGCCCATCATCGATGTCCGAGGTGATGCGGCCGGTCGAGTTCGTCCCGGAGACCAAGCTGGCCTCTGCCTTGCTCGGCGAGATGCAGGCGAACCATCTCCACCAGATGATCGTGGTCGACGAGTACGGGGAGGTGGCCGGTCTGGTCACCATCGAGGACCTGCTGGAGGAATTGGTCGGGGAGATCGCCGACGAGACCGACGAGGAGGAGACGTTCATCGCCTCGAGACCCGACGGCGGCTGGGATGTCGATGCCCGGCTCCCGGTGGAAGAGCTGGCCGAGGTCGCCGGTGTCGACCTCCCCGACGAGGACTGGGACACGGTCGCCGGTCTGGTCATGGGCCTGGCCGAGCGGGTTCCCGACGAGGGAGAGCAGTTCTCCCACGGCCCGCTCACCTTGACTGTGACCCGTATGCAGGGTCGTCGCGTGGCGGAGGTGGCGGTCTCGGTGTCGGAGGCGCTGGACGTCGAATGAGGTCGGGGTTCGTGCCCGTCGTGGGTCGGCCCAACGTCGGGAAGTCGACCTTGGTGAATCTGCTGGTCGGTTCCAAGGTGACCATCACCTCATCCCGGCCCCAGACCACCCGGAACGCCATTCGTGGGGTGGTCAACGGCCCCGACCCGGACCATCCCGAGTACCAGATCGTCCTGGTCGACACTCCCGGGCTGCACAAGCCGCGAAACGAGTTGGGGACCAGGCTGAACTCGTTGGTGTACGGGACCCTGGGCGAGGCCGACGTGGTCCTGTTCCTGGTCGACGCCACCATGGAGGTCGGGCCCGGCGACCGGCTGATCGCAGAGCGCCTCGCCGAGGCGGAGGCGGCGACAATCGTGGTGGTAAACAAGCTAGACCTGGCCAGGCGGGGCCAGGTGGTGGAACAACTGGCAAAAGTGGGGGAGTGGGACTTTCCCTCCTACGTCCCGATCTCGGCGGTGGACGGGACCGGCGTGGCCGACCTGCTCGAGGAAGTGGTGGGCAGGCTGCCGGAGGGACCGGCCTACTACCCGCCGGGCATGACCACCGACCAGCCGGAGAGCCTGATCGTGGCCGAGATAGTCAGGGAGAAGTTCCTCGACCGTCTCCGCGAGGAGTTGCCCCATTCACTGGTGGTGGTGGTCGAGGACCTGGAACAGCGAGCGGACGGGCTGATCGACATCGCCGCCGACATCATCGTGGAGCGAAAGAGCCAGAAGGGGATCGTGATCGGCAAGGGGGGCTCCCTGCTCAAGGCGGCAGGAACAGAGGCTCGCCATGATCTGGAGGCACTTCTGGGCAACCGGGTCAACCTGAGACTGCAGGTGACGGTGGAGCCGGACTGGCAGCGCAAGCCGCAGCTCCTCGATCGGCTCGGCTTCGATCGGACCTAGCTCCCCACCAGCCCGTCGCAGAGATCGGCGAGGTCGAGGTCCTTGGTGGTGATCCCGCCTTCGGAGTGGGTGGAGAGGGTCAGTGTCACCTTGTTCCAACGGATGTCGATGTCGGGGTGATGGTCCGCCTTCTCCGCAGCGAGAGCGACCCGGGTGACGAAGCCCATCGACCCTTTGAAGTCGACATGCTCGTAGGTCCGGGTGATCGCATCCCCGTCCCTGCTCCACCCGGGATGAGCCTCGACGAAGGCATCCACCTCTCCGCTTGACACGAGCACCATCGGGCCAGCTTAGGGCGAGGGGGACGGTTCGAGCCAGGCACCGGCTACCGGGTACATCATGCCCGGCCTTCTAGCCTGAGCCTGCCGATGGCTATTCGTCACGATCAGGGGATCGTCCTCCGCAGTTACCCGTTCGGGGATGCCGACCGGGTCGTCGTCCTGCTCAGCCCCAACAACGGCAAGATCCGCACCGTGGCCAAGGGGATCCGCAAGACGAAGAGTCGTTTCGGGGGGCGTCTCGAGCCTTTCACCCATGTCGACCTGGTTCTCTACGAGGGCCGCAACCTGGACACCATCACCCAGGTGGCCGTGATCGAGCCCTTCCCCCGGCTTCGGGCCAGTCTCGACGCGGTGGTCGCCGCCGGGACCATGGTGGAAGCGGCCGACGCAGTCGCCCAGGAGGAAGAGTCGTCGATGAGGCTGTTCCTACTCCTCCACCGCGGGTTGCGCGCCCTGGAGGCGGGTGAGATCGGCGCCGACCTGATCACCAGCTATCTGCTCAAACTTGCCGACGTGGTCGGGCTGGCCCCATCGCTGCTCATGTGCGCCTCCTGTGGCCGGGTCGACGACCTGCATCGGTTCTCGTTCGGGGGCGGGGGAGTGATCTGCGATTTGTGCCGAACCGAGGGGACGGTGCGACTCCGGGATGGCGTGACCGGGTATCTGGCCGCGCTCGCCTCGGCCGAGTTCGGGCTGATGCCGGAGACCGACGTCGCCCTGGCCGGTGAGGCGATGGGCATCGCCCGTCGCTTCGTGGAGTATCACCTCGACCGCAAGCTGACCTCGCTGGCGGTGATGGAGTGACACTCGACCTGAGCCGGGTCGACCAGGAGCGGATCCCGCGTCATGTCGGTCTCATCCTCGACGGCAACGGGCGTTGGGCCAATGCCCGCGGTCTGCCCCGCACCGCAGGTCATGCCGCCGGGGAGGCGGCCTTGTTCGACACCGTGGAGGGGGCGCTCGAGTTGGGGATCGAGTGGCTGACCGCCTTCACCTTCTCCACCGAGAACTGGTCACGCGCCGACGAGGAGGTCGAGTTCCTGATGTGGTTCAACGAGGACCTCCTGACCAGACGACGCGACGACCTACACGCACAAGGAGTCAGGATGCTGTTCGCCGGCGACATGGGTGACGCGAGGATCCCGGACCGGAACCGCAAGCACATGGCCGAGGCGGCGGAGATGACCGCCTCCAACACCCGGCTCAACCTGGTGTTCGCCTTCAACTACGGGAGTCGGCGGGAGATCGTCGATGCGGCCCGATCGATCGCGGTTCGAGTCGCCGCCGGGGAGCTGGGCGTCGAGGAGATCGACGAGGGCTTGCTGGCACGCTCGCTCTACATCCCGGACATGCCCGATGTCGATCTGGTCATCCGATCCTCGGGGGAGCATCGACTCTCCAACTTCCTCCTCTGGCAGTCTGCCTATGCCGAGTTCAGCTTTCCCGGGATCCTCTGGCCCGACTTCGACCGCCACGGCCTGCTCGACGCCGTCATCGACTACCAGGGCCGGGAGCGTCGCTTTGGTGGGGCCGAGGACGCCCGCCGGATTGACTAAGCGTCCCGGTCGGGCCACCGTTGCGACTTCGTCATGACAGAGCCAACTCTCGACACCATCTCCAACCTCGCCAAGAAGCGAGGCTTCGTGTTCCAGGCTTCCGAGATATACGGAGGGATTCGCTCCGCCTACGACTACGGGCCGCTCGGGGTCGAGCTGCTGCGCAACGTCAAAGAGGAGTGGTGGCGGGCGATGGTGCAGACCCGCAGCGAGGTGGTCGGGATCGACTCGGCCATCCTCCAGGCCCGGCAGGTTTGGCAGGCCTCCGGCCATGAGGAGGTGTTCACCGACCCTCTGGTCGAGTGCCGCAACTGCAACACCCGACATCGGGTCGACAAGCTGGACGACCCCGACACCTGTCCCTCCTGTGGCAAGTCGGGGACGTTCACCGAGCCGCGCAACTTCAACCTCATGTTTCGCACTCACATGGGCCCGGTCGACTCCGAGGAGAACCTGATCTATCTCCGCCCCGAGACCGCCCAGGGGATCTTCACCAACTTCGAGAACATCCGCCGGACCAATCGACTCAAGCTTCCCTTCGGCATCGCCCAGGTGGGCAAGTCCTTCCGCAACGAGATCACACCGGGCCAATTCGTCTTCCGCACCCGGGAGTTCGAGCAGATGGAGATGGAGTACTTCGTCCGGCCCGAGGACGCCGATGAATGGTTCCAGTACTGGCAGGAGCAGCGGTTTGGCTGGTACACCGGGCTGGGGATGACCGAGTCGAACCTCCGGATCCGGCCACATGATGCCGACGAGCTGAGTCACTACTCGGCCGGGACCGTCGACATCGAGTACCGCTTCCCGTGGGACTGGGACGAGCTGGAGGGGATCGCCAACCGCACCGACTTCGACCTGAAGCAGCACTCGAAGCACTCCGGGGAGGACCTCCGCTACTACGACCCCGACACCGACGAGCGCTTCTTCCCCTATGTCATCGAGCCGGCGGCCGGGGCGACCAGGACCACATTCGCCTTCCTCATCGACGCCTATCGCGAGGAGAAGGTCGGCGACGAGACGAGAACCGTCCTCCGTCTCCATCATCGACTCGCTCCGTACAAGGTGGCGGTCCTGCCCCTCTCCAAGAAGGAGGAGCTGATCGAGCCGGCGGGGCGGATCGCCGCCGAGCTCCGGCGTCGTTGGATGGTGGAGCTGGACGTGACCCAGTCGATCGGTCGCCGCTACCGGCGTCAGGACGAGATCGGCACCCCGTATGCGGTCACGGTCGACTTCGACTCGCTCGAGGACCATGCGGTGACGGTGCGCGACCGTGACACCATGAAACAGGACCGGGTGGGGATGGACCGGCTCACCGAGTACCTGGGCGGGCTTCTCGACTGAGACCCATTGCTGGATCGATTCGTGGATCGCCACCAACGTGCCCACTCACGCGCCCTGGGCGTCGGCTGTAGGCTCGGGTAAGGGAGTAGTCGGCCCCGAGGAGGCCACGATGGAAGATCATCCGAACGCCGCCATCTTCCGCCACTACTTCGAGCGAGGTCCGGCGGAGGTTGCAGAGGCAATCGCCGATGACGTCGAGTGGTGGGAGATAGGGCGGAGCGAGCCGATCATCGGCAAGGAAGCGCTGATGGAACGCATGGCCGAACAGGCTGGGTTATGGGAGATAGATGGGCAGTTACACGATGTGGTGGCCAATGACGAGCATGTGATCGCCCTGATTGATGCCACCGGGAAGAGGGGCGACCAAACGCTCGATTACCGGGTGGCCGAGATCTACCACATGCGCGACGGCAAAGCCACCCATCGTTGGGCGTTCTCCGACGACACAGCAGCGATAGCCGAGTTCTTCTCCTAAAGGCGACCTCCCAACCCCGATCGTGTGATCGACCTCAGCTGCGAGGTCCTGGTCCGTCCCTCTCGTGTCGATCGGCTCGCGGTCATACTTATGATCGGCTGGCATGACAGAACGAGGCGACATCGACCGGGTCCGGGAGGCAACCGATCTGGTCGAGCTGATCTCCGAGGTCACCAAGGTGAAGCGGTCCGGTCGCAGTCACATGGCCGTGTGCCCCTTCCACGAGGAGAAGACCCCGTCGATGTCCATCGACCCCGCCCGCGGCCTCTATCACTGCTTCGGGTGTGGGAAGGGGGGCGATGTGTTCACCTTCGTCCAGGAGACCCAGGGGGTCGACTTCGGCGACGCTCTCGAGCTGCTTGCCCGGCGGGCCGGGATCACCCTGGTCCGGGACGCCGCCGACGCACAGCGGAGGGGTCGACGGGGAGCGGCGGTCGAGGCGATCCGGAAGGCGATCGAGGTCTATCACGACCGTTTGAAGCGTGCCCCGGAGGCGGGCCCGGCCCGGGCCTACCTGCGTCATCGGGGGTACGACCTGGCGATCATCGACGATTGGAAGATCGGGTTCGCCGGGGTCGACTGGGACACCCTGACCAAAGAGCTGAGGGCCGGCGGGGTGGACGACCGGGCCCTGATCGACGCCGGGCTGTCCCGACGGGGCCGGCACGGTCTGTTCGACGTGTTTCGGGGGCGGCTCATGTTCCCCATCCACGATCTGCGCGGCGACCCGGTCGGGTTCGGAGGCCGCAGGATCGAGGAGGTGGATCGGAACTCGACCAACAACCCCGATGCCAAATATGTGAACTCGGCCGACTCGATCGTCTACCACAAGGCACAGATCCTGTTCGGGCTCGATCGCGCCCGTCGTGAGATCTCCGACCAGAGCCCGGCGGTGGTGGTCGAGGGGTACACCGATGTGATCGCCATGCACCTGGCCGGAATCAAGACCGCGGTGGCCACCTGTGGCACCGCCCTCGGCGACGGGCACTTCGATCTGCTGCGACGGTTCAGTGAGAAGGTCGTCCTCGCCTTCGACTCCGACGAGGCCGGTTCGCGGGCTGCCCTGCGCGGCGACGAGCTGGAGTCGCCGTTCCGCCTCGACCTCGACCTGCGGGTGGCGGTGATGCCTGACGGCCTCGACCCGGCCGATCTGGTCCAGCAGTCGAGAGGCGATGAGCTGGTGGCGGCGGTCGAGGCGGCGAGACCGCTGCTGGAGCGACGTATCGAGCACGAAGTGAGTCGTCACGATCTGAGCGGGCCGGAAGGCCGTGCCCGGGCGCTGCACGCCGCCGCCGAGCAGGTGCGCCGGGTCAACGACCAGATCGCCCGTCGTGAGTTCAGCCGGTTCGTGGCCCGCCTGGTCGGGGTCGACCTCGAGGCAGCAGAAGCGGCGGTGGAGGGGGAACGGACCGGGCGGCGAAGGGCGGAGAGAGACACGAATCGTCCGCTGGACCGGATCGAGGCCGAGCTGATGCGGGTCCTGTTGACCGACCCGTCCCAGGTGGAAGGGCTGACCGTGGAGGACTTCTCCGACGACCGGTTGCGCTCGGCCTTCGTCGCCATCGCCGACGACCTCGCCTCCACGCCGGCCGGCGAGCCGGTCGACCTCTCCCGGGTCGCCGACGAGCAGTCCCAGTCGCTGCTTCGCTCCCTGGCCATGGACGACCGGCCCCTCCCCTCCGGGCCCGAGATGCTGTCGCGGGTCAAGGAGCGCAGACTCGACTTCGAGATAGCGGCGCTTCGACGAGACCTGGCGTCGATGGACGACGAGACCGCGGCCCGTTCCGACAAGTTTGCGCGGTTGATAGCTTTAGAACAGGAGAAGCGATCCTCCAACCGGATGTGAACGAGGAACTGAGCAAGGTCGTCGCCGCCCTGGTCAAACGGGGCAAACATCGTGGGTTTCTCACGATGGCCGAGGTCCAGCAAGAGCTGGAGGACGCCGAGGCGTCCGGTGAGGCCTTCGAGAAGGTCGCCGACGGGCTCCGCTCCCAGGGGATCAAGCTCACCGAGGAGGGACCTGGGGTCACCGAGGAGTTCATCGAGGTCGGCCAGATCTCGGTCTCCGACCCGGTGCGGCTCTATCTCAACGAGATCGGTCGTTACCCGCTCCTCACCAGCCAGCAGGAGGTCGAGCTGGCGATGCAGATGGAGGCGGGGCGACGGGCCCAGGCCCGCCTCGCCGAGGAGGGTCTGGCCGAGGAAGACGCCTCGTTCCTCCAACACGAGGCCGACATGGGTGAGGCGGCGCACAAGTCACTGGTCCAGTCCAACCTGCGTCTCGTCGTCGCCCTGGCCCGTCGCTATGTGGGACGGGGCATGGCACTGCTCGATCTGATCCAGGAGGGGAACGTCGGGCTGATGCGGGCGGTGGAGCGCTTCGACTATCGACGCGGCTTCAAGTTCTCGACCTACGCCACCTGGTGGATCCGCCAGGCGATCTCGAGGGCGATCGCCGACCAGGGACGCACGATTCGGATGCCGATCCACGTCCTCGACTCGGTCAACAAGCTGACCCGGGCCCAGCGAGAGATGACCCAGTCAATGGGCCGGGCCCCGACCCTGGACGAGTTGGCCAACGAACTGGACATCGACCCGAGCCGGGTGGCCGAGCTGCAGCGGATCGCCCAGGACACGGTCTCGCTGGAGACACCGGTGGGCGAGGACGAGGACGGTACCTTGGGAGACCTGGTCGAGGATCTCGAGTCGGACCGCCCCCCCGACGTGGCCACCTTCTCCTCGCTTCAGGATCAGCTGGCCATGGCCCTGGAAGGTCTCAACGAGCGGGAGCGAGAAGTGCTGATCATGCGCTTCGGGCTGGCCGACGGCCGAATGCGCACCCTGGAGGAGGTCGGGTCCCACTTCAAGGTGACCCGGGAGCGGATCCGTCAGCTTGAGACCAAGGCCCTGGCCAAGCTGCGTCATCCCGACAAGTCGCAGA
>DATHUL010000143.1:0-9124 GCA_035462285.1 Acidimicrobiia bacterium | reverse complement strand
CAGGCGGCCAGGACGAGCGCCAACACGGCGATCAGGGCAATGACCCTGGGTCTCATCATCCTCCTCCATTCTTTGTTGCTTGGCTTCTCTCCCGATTTCGAGGTTGGATCGTCTTCTCCTTCTCTCATGGCTCGCCGCCTTCGACGGCGAGATTCCCATCCCGGCGCCTGCCCGGTCGAGACCGGTCGCGCAGGACTCTCTCGACGGCCTTGATGATCCGGTCGCCCGAGACCAGCATCCCGCCCACGATCACCAGCCCGAACACCACGAACTGCAAGGCGGTAGGCAGACCGAGCACCCTCATCATCTGATTGAGCCCGGCCAGGAAGAATGCGGCGGACCAGGTCGAGATCGGGCTGGCCAGACCACCGGTCAGGGAGGCGCCGCCGATGACCACCGCCGCGATCGGGCCGAGCAGGTAGGGAGCCCCGACCGTGACCCCGGGAGAACGAAGGTAGGCGGCGAGGAGGGCCCCGGCGCTGGCGTAGATGACAGCCGCCGCCACGTAAGCGAGCATCTGGATCAGGTTGACCCGCAACCCGAGCACAGTCGAGGCCACCGGGTTGGCGCCGATCACCTGGAACCTCCGGCCCAGGCCGGTGAACCGGAACACGACCATGAGCACCACGGCCAGGGCGACACCGATCCAGAAGATGGGGGTCACTCCGAGGAAGGTCCCGTTGGCCCAGTCGGAGAGTCGGGGAGGGACCGGCTTCTGGATGGCCACGGTGGTGTAGTAGCGATTGGCCACGCCGGACACGATCTGACCCACCGCCAGGGTCACGATCAGCGCGTTCAGCTTGAGCCCCCCGATCAGGATCCCGTTGAGAAGACCGATCAGCACCGCAACCCCGACCGCAGTCAGGTAGGCGATCCAGATCCGGTCGTCCGACTGCTGGCCCACCCCGACCATGAGGAGCCCTCCGAGCAGGAAGGTCCCGGGAACGCTGAGGTCGATGCCTCCGGTCATGATCACCAGCATCTGACCAAGAGCGGCGATGGCGAGGAATGTGCCCAGTGGGGCGATCTGGTTGAGCCCGGCGACGCTGAATGTGGCCGGCGCCCAGATGGTGGCCACCACCAGGAGGACGATCAACGCCAGGTACACCGGCATGTACCGGGACCCGACCACGAACGAGGTGACCAATGGGGAAGGCGCCTTGGCGGCCCGGGGATCGGTCACCCTACCGCCTCCAGGGCCGGTGGCTCCAGACCGGCGAAGCGAGCAACGTGGTCACGGGCGGCGTAGGCGAGATCGCTGACAGAGGTCATGTCGACGCCGACCAGCTCCCCATCCCGCTTGAGCGGCCTCCCCGCCACGAACACAGAGTCGACGTTCGAGGTGTCCATCCCCCACACCACCGCCCCGATCGGGTCGTTGATCGGGAAGATGTTTGGAGTGTCGGAGCGGAGCACGATCACGTCTGCCTGCTTGCCCGGGGTGAGCGACCCGGTGACGTCGCCCAGACCGTTGGCCCGGGCGCCTTCGATGGTGGCGTACTCGAGTACTCGACGGGTGGTGAGCAGGTTGGGGACACCACCCTTGCCGGCGAGCTTGAGGTCGAAGAGAGAGGCGTGCTGGATGGAGATCACCGCTCGCATCTGGGTGAACATGTCGCTGGGGACGTTGCTCTCGGCATCGACGCTGAGGCTGGGGCTGATCTGCCGGTCGATCAGCTGCTGGATCGGCGGCATCCCGTAGCCCATCATCATCCCCGCCGCCGCCGACAAGGAGAACGAGCCTCCGCTGTCGGCGATCATCTCGATCTCGTCGTCGGTCAGCGTGGCGCAGTTGACATAGGTGGTATCTGGTCCGAGAAGGCCGGCGTGGGCCATCTCGGCCAGCTTCCCCCGCTGTCTCTGCTCCCCCACCCCGACATGCACCGAGATGCGAGCGCCCAGTTCCCGGGCCAGCTCCCAATCCTCCCGGGTCGCCTCGAGCGAGGCGAACTCCGGGCCCGGGGGGGCCAGGGCCAGGGTGAGCAGCGGGCCCCCGTCGTCGAGTCTGCCGGCCAGGCGACGAATCGCCTCTGCCCGGGTCGGGTCGGGCTCACCCCACCACGGGGCGCCGTAGGCGAAGACGGCCCTGATCCCGGCTTCACGATGGGCGGCGATGGCGGCATCGGTGTGCTCGGGTGTCACCTGGATGTGCGACCAGTCGAGAACCGTGGTGATCCCGGCGTCGAGGGCGCCGAGCAGCCCGACCAGGTTCCCGGCGTGAACGTCGTCGGGACGATAGAAGGGCCCGATCTTGCGGGAGAGGGCACCGGGATCGGTCCCCGAGACGGGGGCCCGATCGCCCAGATTGCGGAACAGCCCCTCCCAGACGTGACGATGGGTGTCGACGAACCCCGGCATCACGATGGTGCCGGAGACGTCGATCACCTCGGCATTGCCCGCCCTCAGATCGGGACCGACCGCGGCGATGGTCGAGTCGTCGATCAGCACATCGGCGCGATGGAAGTTCCCGATCTTCTTGTCGAGGCTGAGCACACAACCATCTTTGAGCAGGGTCCGGCTCATCTCACCCGCCGTCTTCCCAGGTCCACATCACCAGTAATGAACAGTGACACTACACACTACGACCCGTCCTTCTGATCAGTTCAGCACTTTGTGTTCAGTGTTGCTTAGTTAATGCGACCATATTGCATAGCGTCAGTAGACAACGCGCCCCGACACTCGTCGCATCAACCGGGGGCGGAGGAGGAGACTGACCAGAGCCCCGAACACGAACCCTCCGGCATGCGCCTCCCAGGCGGTCCCGGTCCCACCAAGGCCGAACTGGGCCACGAACCAGAAGATCAGGAAGAGGGCGGCGGGGACCGGGACCAGGAACCATCCAACGAAGGAGAGGATGCGGTGACCGGGGAAGAGCACGGTGTAGGCGCCCATGGCGACCGCGATCGCCCCCGAGGCGCCCACCAGGGGGACGGTGGCGTCGGGGTTCATCACGATGTAGGCGGCGGTGGCCACCAGCCCTCCGACCAGATAGACCAGCAGGAACCCGAGGTGCCCGTACGCCTCTTCCACGTTGTTGCCGAAGATCCACATGAACCACATGTTGAAAAGGACGTGGCCGATGCTGCCGTGGAGGAACATCGAGGTGACCAGGGCGAGCCAGACGTTCTTGTCCGGGAAGATCGGGTCCTGGGCCCCTTCCAGGCAGACGTCGGAGACGATCTCCTCGGCGCCGAGGGGAAAGCCGGTGATCACCTCACACGAGATGGCAGCCCGCTCGTAGACCAGGGCCTGCTGCTCGTCGGGGGTGCCCCGGCCCTGGATCAGGAAGAAGACGACCAGGTTGGCCGCGATCAGGACCAGGGTGACCACTGGTGTGATCCGGGTGGGATTGATGTCGCGCAGCGGGAACAAGGTTGGGACAAGGTACCGTGCGCAGCCGCCCCCCGTGACGGGGAGCGGCTCCGCACCTTCGGATCAGGCCTCCCCCGTCACCTGGCCTGCGCCCTCTGCCCTCGGGCCGGGTGTGCGGAGGAAAGAGACGAGCTCGTCGGCGCTGCGAAAACGATCGCTCCACCCGGAAGCGACGTGTTCGACAACGCCACGGAGACCCGTCTCCTTCTCCTCTTCGGCCAAAGGACCCCACACCCGCACCACAAAGGTGTCCATCCACCGCAGTCTCGCCACCGGTCTTAGCGTCGTCTTAAGGCGCTCACCCGGGAAATGCGGCCGGCTCTACCTCGAGCTCCCCCATGCGGGACACGTATATCCCGTAGAGGCGACGGGCGGTGCCATGCCGCCCCGCGGCCACCATCGCAGAGACCAACGCCAAGTGGGCAGGCTCGTTGTAGGAATCCTGTTCCAGGATGCGCATGTACCAGCGGGCCGATGCGTCGTGGTCGCCCAGCTCGGCGTCGGCCTCTGCCAGTATCCGGGCGATGGACATGAACTCGGTGCGCGCCTCCTCGCGCCGGGCGGTCGCCCAATCCGCATAGGGATGATCCTCGAGGAACTCGCCCAGGTATCGTGCCTCCGCCGAGCGAAGCACCGACAGGCCCATGACCTGGTCTCCGGCTCGGAGCAATGCCCGGCCCCGGCGCGCCTCATCGAAGAAGGCCTCGATGTCGACCTCGACATGATCGAGGTCTAGGGCGAGCGACTCCCGGGCCGCGCTCAGATAGTGGTCGGCGCCACGACTCCGGTCGGGATCGAACACGCTGCGAATCGTGCTCAGAGCCACCGACAGCCGGTTGCCCGCCTTGGCTGGGTCCTCGTCCGGCCACAGCCGTTCGATCACGATCTCGCGGTGGAGCGGGCGGCCCCGATTCGCGGCCAACATGCCCACGATCTCCCTGGCGACCCGTGACTGCCAGGCCGAGGCCGGGACCGGCTGTCCCGCAACGGACACCGCGAATCCGCCCAGGGTCCTGATGCTCACGTCTCGAGGGTCGCGCTCGGAGAGGTTGTCCGCCATCCGATCCGCTCGAAGCGCCAGGCCCTTGGCTCCCAGGCCGCGAAGGACGGCGGCCGCCCTCACGGCGAGTTGCGGCCCACCATCGGGCAGCCCGGCGAGGGCAAGGTCGACCCGGGCCACCCCGACCGGGGCGTCGATCTCTTCCCATACCCGGCGCGCCTGCTCGAGCAGGGAGCGGGCCCGGTTCGGATCGGGATCCGCCGCCGCCTCCAACTCCATCGCCTCGGCGAGCACGGGGAGATCCTGCCGGGCACGCGCCACCCCGGCCGCCTCCACCGCCTTGTCCCCTGCCTCCTCGCGCCACCCCCGGGCCAGAGCGACGAAACCCTGGGCGAGCAGGGCCCGGGCGTGCCCGATCACGGACTTCACCCGCGCCGCCTCATCGGCCAGGCGACCTGCCCGCTCCGGGTCATCGTGGGCGAGGACTCTTGCCAACCCGGACTGTGCCGGCACCAGGGCCTGGAGGTCCTCGGCCTCCTCTCCGAGACGGATCGCCTCCTCGTAGGCGGCGCGGGCCAGAGCCATGTCGCCGCGCAGTGCATAGACGTCGCCCATCTGGGCCAGCGGGTACGACTCGAGGATCGATCCCATGCGGCGGAAGATCTCCCGGGCCTGCTCCAGATCGGCCACCGACTCCTCGAGACGACCGCGGCTGGTGAGCACCTGGGCCCGGTTGGACAAGGACATGGCCCGCCACAACTGGAACCCGGTCATGTCGGCGAGGCGAAGGGCGATGTCCAACTCGGCCAGTGCGTTGTCGTAGTCACCCTCCTCCAGGAAGTGAGAGCCGCGATTGGAGCGGATCCTGATCGTCTGCACCACGTCGCGGGCCCGCTCCGCATGCTCCAAGGCGCGCAGGTAGTGGACGTCGTTGCCGGCCCGATCCCCGTCGAGGGCCGCGACCATGGCCAGGACCGTGTGGGCCGTGGCCAGGGCGCGGGAGTCGCTGGCCTGGCGGGCCAGGGCGAGGGCTTCGTTGGCCAGTGCCTGAGCCTCGTCCCTCTCGCCCCGGAGCCAGTGGGCACTTGCCGCCCAGCCGAGCAGCGCCGCCTCGTTGGCCAGGTCGCCCTCACCCCGCCGACCCCTGCCGTAGATGTCGAGAGCGGTCTTCACGTCGCCGCGCATGTGGCTGAGGAAGCCGAGCCTCCAGGCGAGACGGGCCGGGATCTCCCCCGGGCCCGGTGCCATCGCTTCGTAGCAGGCGGTTGCGCCCTCCCAATCCCCGAGCACCTGTCTCGCCTCACCCTCGTAGAGGAGCGCCTCGGCGCCTCGGGACTCATCGGGGATAAGGTCGATGGCCTCGACCATGCGCCGAGCCATCCCGGCGGCGAGCATCGCCTCGCCTCGCTCCGAGACGTATCGGGCCAGCTCGTCGGCCGAGCCGAGGGCGAGGAGGCACTCCATGGCCTCCGCCACAGCCCCCTCCTCCTCGTAGTAGGCCGAGGCGTCTCGAAGCAGGCCCTCCTCCTTGCCCGGATCGAGCCGATGACGTTCGAGCAGAAAGTCCCTGACCAGCGGCGAGATGCTCACCGCCAATGGATTGTTCGGGGCCGGGGTGACGTAGACATTGCGTCGTTGCGGATCGAAGAGGATGGCCGTCTCGTCGTCGATTGCCAGACGTGCCGCCATCTCCTCGGTGATCCACGGTAGAGACGCCCCCATCTGCAACGCAGACAAGACATCGGGGGGCTCGGCGCCGATGACCTCTTCGGCCAGATACTCGAAGAGTGTCGTCGTGTCGCCACCAATCGGCGATGTCGCATCTCCACTCGGATCCTGGAGCTGCATGGCGAGGACCACGGCGACCGGCCATCCCGCGGTCCGTTCGTAGATCGCCCTCGCCGTATCCGGGCTGTCCTCGCCGGTTGCCTGGTGGAGGAGCAGCGCGACCTCCTCGAGGGTGAAGACGAGCTGGTCGGCGCTGATCTCCCCGGCCTGCTTCTGGATCCTCATCCGGCTGGTGGGAAAAGGCAGGGGGTCACGAGAGGCAGTGACGAGATGAAGCCGCTCCGGAGCGTTCCTGGACAGTGCTGCGATCAGCCGCACCGAGTCGCCGCCCTTGCCCAATAGGTGCACATCGTCGAGAACCAGATACAGGTCTCTGACCAACCGGCCCTCGAGGTCGCGGCAGAGCTCGGCGGCCAGGGAGTCGGCCCGAGCCGACTCCGCCGCCTCGGTCTCGGGCCCACGCCCTCCCTCGATGGCGAGGAAGAGGTCCGGAGACAGATCCGGGACCTGGAGACGCACCTTGTCGAGTATTCCCCGAGCCAGCACCGACAACGAGCCGTCGCCCGGGGTGGCGGTGTGCCACGCCGCGGGGCGTCTCCCCAGCCATTGCCGGATCAGTGTCGTCTTCCCCACCCCGGCACCACCGGTGAGGGCGGTGAGACGGCGCGAAGCCGCCTCGTCGAGCAGAGCTTCCAGTCTGGGACGGCTGAGGAGGGCGTCCTGGGGGGTGATTCTCGCGGGCATAGTGTCTCCTCATCCCGACGACCCGTTCTATTTCTACCCATCGGCGAGAGATAGGGCGTCCCTGAGCGCTTCGAATCGCGATCCGGGCCCGAGGGTAGGCTGGGTCGATGGGTGACACCCACGTCGTCCTCAACCAGCCGCCGCCACTTCACGACTACGACATGGCCTCGGCCGACCCGGTCCTCGAGGAGGCGTTGACCAGAGAGGGCGCCGGCTGGTCATACGATCAAACCGAGGCTCTCGGACGGCGGGTGTCTTCAGCGGAGGTCTACCAGTGGGGATTCCAGGCCAATCGAGATCTCCCGATCCTCCACACCCACGACGCTCACGGTCATCGGGCCGACCTGGTCGAGTTCCATCCTGCCTGGCATTCCCTCCTCGACCTGGCCGTCTCCAATGGGCTCCATTCGCTGCCCTGGGAGCATCGGCCCGGGGACGGGGGTTACCCGGCGCGCGCCGCTTTGACCTTTCTCGCCTCCCAGGTCGAGGCCGGTCACTTCTGCCCCATCTCGATGTCGACCTCGGTGGTCCCCACGTTGCGCCGGCAACCCGAGGTGGCTGCGGAGTGGGAGGCATTGCAGCTGAGCCGGGTCTACGACCCCACGTTCCAGCCCGCGTCGAAGAAGACGGGGGTGCTGATGGGGATGGGGATGACCGAGAAGCAGGGGGGCTCCGACGTCCGCTCCAACACCACCCGTGCCCAACCGGTCGACGGTGGAGGACCGGGAGCCGAGCATCTCCTCACCGGGCACAAATGGTTCATGTCGGCCCCGATGAGCGACGCTTTCGTCGTCCTGGCCAATGCCCCCGGGGGACTGTCCTGTTTCCTCGTGCCTCGCTTCACCCCCGACGGTGAGGTGAACCGAGTCCACATCCAGCGTCTCAAGGACAAGCTGGGGAACAAGTCGAACGCCTCGTCCGAAGTCGAATTCGACCAAGCGTGGGGACGCATGATCGGGGAAGAGGGCCGCGGAGTAGCCACCATCATCGAGATGGTCGCCGGGACCCGCCTCGACTGCATCACCGGCTCGGCGGCCCTGATGCGCCAGGCGGTGAGCCAGGCGATCCATCACGCGGCACATCGCCAGGCCTTTGGCTCACCCCTGATCGAGAAGCCTCTCATGCTCAACGTGCTGGCCGACCTGGAGATCGAGACCGAGATGGCCACGTTGATGATGATGAGGGTCAGTGGCGCCTTCGATCGCGCACCACTCGACGAGCACGAGGCGCTGGTCAAGCGGATCCTGACCCCGGTCGCCAAGTATTGGGTGAGCAAGCGGTGCAGCGAGGTGGTTCGGGAAGCGATCGAATGTCTCGGGGGCAACGGCTACGTCGAGGAATCGATCATGCCCCGTCTCTATAGGGAGTCCCCGGTGAATGCCATCTGGGAAGGATCGGGCAATGTCATCGCCCTCGACCTGGTCAGAGCGATGGCCCGGGAGCCGGGGTCGGTCGACGCCCTGCAAAAGGAGCTGGAGGCGGTGAAGGGAACTGACCGCCGACTCGACCTCGCCATCGACTCGGCCCTCGATTCGGCGCGCAACCCCTCCGATGCCGAGTACGAGGCGAGACGTCTCACCGAAGGCCTGGCCCTGGCCACCGGGGGGGCCCTGCTCGCCGGACACGCCCGCCCCGAGGTCTGGGAGGGCTTCGCGGCCAGCCGTCTCGACGATGGCGGGGGTCTGTACGGAACCCTGCCACCGGGTGTCGCTGTCGACGGGATCGTCGAGGCGGCGATCCCCCGCCCCTGACCGTTCCGAGCCGGTCGAGGGAGGCGGTCGGTCAGTCGGTGTGGATCAGGAAACGATCGATCTTCTCCTGGACCGAGTCGTTGATCTGGGCCTCGAGGGCGGCCAACGCCCGTGCGATTGCCAGCTCCTCACCGATCACCGGTCTGGCCGGGTCCACCGGGTTGCGCCGCGCCCTGCCTCTGGCCTCGAAGTGATCCTCCCGCAGATCGAGTTGGGCCACCGCCACGGTCTCGATCTCATCCTCGACCAGATGGATCGACAGGACGACATCCATGCTCTCTTCCATGCCTGCCTCCACTAGGGGCACTACCACTCAAACGTAGTCCTACCAGGGGACGCCGTGCCCGCGGTCTCGGGGAGTAGGTTCCCCTTGTGGAAGCGGCAGGGCTGATCGCCGGATCGGGATGGGCGTCGGGGATCAACCTCTACCTGGTCGCCCTCATGCTCGGCGCCGCCGGGCGCCTCGGCT
>DATHUL010000142.1:0-2227 GCA_035462285.1 Acidimicrobiia bacterium | reverse complement strand
GACGATCCGTGATCGGTGCGTGGTGCGTAGTAGTCGAGTTGGGCCCGGACCAGGTCGGGTGTCTGATACTGGTCGAGCAGGACCAGTCCCATCACCACGTCGGCCTGTTTGGTGACCTGACTGCGCCCGATCGCCTTCTCGCCCAGGATCGCCTGTAACGACCACCGTCTCGGCTCGAACACTCCGAGGTCGACCTGGTCGAGGGCGAAGTAGCCGGCGTGCTCCTCGAATACCCCGTCCGGGCCGGGGAGGGGGGCCACCGAGTCGGCGAGATCGAGGAAGGAGGATTCCCACCCGGTGGCCAGCCCCAGCCCGGAGACGAGGTCCGCAAGCCGGGACCGGTCGTGGTCTCTCAATGCGGCGGCATGACGAACCGCGGCGCGGAGATGCCAGGCGGCCATCGCATTGGTGAAGAAGTTGTCGTCGACGTCGACGTGGTACTCGTTGGGGCCGATCACGTTGCGCAGATGGCCCCGCCCCTCGTCGTCGAGCACGATCCGGTCCTGCCAGTAGCGGGCCCCGTCGAGTGACATCTCCGCCCCGTGATCACGGAGGAAGCGACGGTCGCCGGTCCAGGTCAGATAGTGTTCGAGGGCGTATGCCACGTCGGCGACGATGTGCTCCTCTATCTCGCCGGTGCGGATCCGGACCCGCTCCCCATCGGGCGTGGCTCCCCACTCCGGGGTGCACTCGTCTCCGGTGCCGGCCGACTCCCAGGCGTAGAAGGCGCCCGACCTCCCGTAGTAGGCGGCCTTTCGTCTCGCACCGGCCAGTCCCCGGTAGCGGTAGCCGAGGTGGGCCCGGGCCAGGTCGGGCTGGGTCAGGGTGAGATACGGAACGATGAAGATGTCGGTATCCCAGAACACGTGATGCAGATAGCCGTAGCCGGAGAGGAGACGGGCCCCGATCCCGCCCTCCGCGGTTCGGGGGGCGGCCCCGGTCAGGTGGAAGGCGGCGAAACGGAGGGCACGCTCGGCATGAGGATCGCCTGTGACCTCGACGGCGCCGGTCTCCCACAAACGGGTCCACTCGGTCGCCGATGCGGCGGCGACGTCGTCGAACCGGTCGGAGGGCGGGGCCGATCCTCTGCTCCCCGGCCGATAGGTGGTGTGCTTGCCCAGGACCAGCCGCTCGCCCGGAGCGAGGTCGACGGTGGCGGTGAAACGGGGATGAACCGGGTCCCCGACGAAACCGAGAGTCTGGTGACCCTCCACCACGGTGCTGGCGGTTACCGAGGCCTGGTTGTCGATGGCAGCGGTCATGACCAGCCGGCCGGGGCCGGTTCGCTCCCAGTCGACCCGATCCCACACCCCACCGGCCGGGCCCGAGACCGAACCGTCGAGACCGGTCTCGACCCCGACCTGGACGTCGTCGGTGAGTGAGGTGATTGCGATCTCGAGAGAGGCGAGCTCGGGGGTGGCCATGGAGAGGAGGCGGCGGAACTCGATCCTGACCAGGCCGGTCCCCGGGCCGCGCCACAGGACCCTTCTGGTGAGCACGCCGTTTCTCATGTCGAGGACGCGTTCGTATCCCGCCGGGGCATGCTGATCGAGACGGAAGGGGACACCGTCGACGGTGATCGAGCACCCGGTCCAGTCGGGTAGGGGGCACAGGTGGGGCAGTGCCCCGGGCGGGGTAGCGAAGAGCCCGTGCATGAATGTCGCCCGGACCGAGCCCTGGAAGTCCTCCTCGAAGCTGCCCCTGGTGCCGAGGAACCCGTTGGCGATGCTGAACAGGGACTCCTTCCAGGGCACCAGCTCGGGTCGGAGCCGGTCCTCGGAGAGGAGCCAGGTGTCGCTCATCGCCCTTCCCATCCGGTGCTGCTCTCCCGGATCACGAGCTCGGGCTCGACCAGGGCGGAGCGAGGGACGCGGTCGGAGCCTTCCAGGTCGTGCATCAGGAACTCGACGACACGGCGCCCGATCGCCTCGATCGGCTGGCGAACCGAGGTGATCGACGGTGAGCTGTAGATGGCGGGAGGGGAATCGTCGAAACCGGTGACCGCGACGTCCGTGCCCCCGCGGATCCCCTGGGCGTTGAGCTCGGCCACCACCCCGGCGGCGAGGACGTCCTGGACGGTGACGATGGCGGTCGGGGCCGGGTCGAGGTCGAGCAGCCGGGACGCCGCCTCCCTCCCCGACTCCAGATCGTTCTCGGCGCGGACCAGGTAGGCGGGATCGATCTCGAGCCCGGCCTCCTCGAGACCCTCATGGAACCCGGAGGCCCG
>DATHUL010000141.1:0-6352 GCA_035462285.1 Acidimicrobiia bacterium | reverse complement strand
TCATCGAGGCTCCGTGCAAGGTCTGTCGCGGCACCGGCTCGGAGACGAGGACACGGGAGATCAAGGTACGGATCCCGGCCGGGGTCCAGGACGGCAACACGCTGCGGCTCCCGGGCAAGGGAGGCCCGGGTCGCAACGGCGGGCCCAACGGCGATCTCCTGGTCAAGGTGAAGGTGGCGTCGAGCCGGACCTTCGGGCGACGGGGCAACGATCTGACATTGAACGTCCCGATCAGCTACACCGAAGCCGCACTGGGGACCAAGCTCGAAGTCCCCACCCTCAACGGCGAAGTCAGGTTGAAAGTGCCGCCCGGGACCCCCTCGGGAAAGACGTTCCGGGTGCGGGGCAAAGGGGTCACCCCTGAGCGAGGGCGACCCGGCGATCTTCTGGTGACGGTGCAGGTGGCCGTTCCGGCCAAGCTGTCGAAGGAGGAGAAGAAGCTCCTGGAGGACCTGGCCGCGCTGGAAACCGAAGACGTGAGGCCCCATCTGAGATCATGAGGTGCGAATGAGCGAGACAGGCCGGGCAGTGTTCGTCATATCGGTCGCCGCCGAGTTGGCCGGGATGCATCCCCAGACCCTGCGCATCTACGAGCGCAAGGGGCTTCTCGAGCCGTTCCGCACTCCGGGGGGGACCCGTCGCTACTCCCAGGAGGACATCGAACGTCTCCAATTGATCCAGGAGCTGACCAGCCAGGGTCTCAATCTGGAAGGGGTGCGCCGGGTGCTCGCTCTTCAAGAGGAGAACCGTGTCCTCAAACGCAAGCTGGACAAGCTGCGTGACAAGCTCGACGATCTCGAGGAGGAGATGGAGCACAAGCTGGAGGAGGCGCATCGGTCTTACCGCCACGAGCTGGTGCTCCGCTCTCAGATTCGGCAGGTCATAGGGGAGGAGAAGTGATGGCGAGTTCCTTCGCCGGCCCGGTCCGGGTCTTCGGCGGTGACGGCATTCTGCTCACCACCGGCTCGGCCTCGTTGACCGTCGATCCCGAGATGGGTGGGTGGACGGGAACCCTGGAGACCCTGAAGGGGACGGCGGTGGCGGGCAAGGCCCTGGTCGTCGAGTTGGAGATCCCGGGCAACGGGCGGGGGCGGGCCCAGCTCACCCCGGACCGGGTCGACGGCGACATGGCCATCTCCCAGGTGGTCAGTCTCGGCCCCAGCTTCTTCTGAGTTCTCCCGTCCCGAGCCGGTACCGTTGCATCGATGGGCGCCGCAGCCGATTGCGAGACCATCGGCGCCGGCTTTCTCGGTCAGCCGGTCAACTCGCTCACCACCATCGCCTTCCTCGTCGCAGGAGTGGTGCTGATCGGGCTGCGGCCCGGCCGCAAGTGGGTCGGCATCGGCTTGGCCGTCACCGGGCTCGGATCCTTCCTGTTCCACGGGCCGATGCCCCCTGGCAGCGAATGGGCCCACGACGTCAGCCTGGCCTGGCTGATCACGATGGTGGCCGGGCTCGATTCCCGTTGGGAGCGTCTCACCCGTCTCCCTGCCCTGCTCGCCCTGGCCGTGGTGTTCGCCGTCTTCCCGGTGGCGGCCGACCCGGTGGCGGTGGTCCTCACCGCCCTGGCCGTGCTCGCCATCCTCAGCCGTGACCGGTCTCGCCCGGTGCTGGCTTCACTCCTTCTCCTCGCCGCGCTGGCAGTCTTCGGCCGACTCGGCGCAACCGGTGGGCCGCTGTGTGACCCGGGCTCGGTGTTTCAGGCACATGGCGTCTGGCATCTGGGCGCTGCATCGACCGGCGCCTGGCTCGCCCTGGTCTACGCCGATCGATCGGCGACCAACCGGTAGCCCATTCCCCGCACCGTCTCGATCAACTCCTTGCCCAGCTTCCGCCTCAGATACCCGACATAGACGTCGACCACGTTGGACCCCGGATCGAAGTCGTAGCCCCACACATTGGAGAGGAGCTGCTCCCTCGACAGGACCTGCCCTGGATGGCGAAAGAAGGTCTCGGCCAGGATGAACTCCCGAGCCGAGAGCTCGACCTCCCCACCGGCGACCCGCACCTTGCGGGTCTTCAGCTCGAGGACCACGCCGCCGGCGGTCAGCTCGTCTGATTCCGCGCTGCCCGGTTCGCGGAGTCGAACCTTGACCCGGGCCAGGAGCTCTTCGAAGGAGAATGGCTTGGTCATGTAGTCGTCGGCCCCACCCTCGAGCCCTGCGACCGTGTCGGCGATCCCGCTCCGGGCGGTGAGGATGATCACGGGCAGACGCTCTCCCCGGGCCCTGATCTCGGCCAGGACCTCGTTCCCGTCCTTGCCCGGGAGCCCCAGATCGAGGATCATCAGGTCGAAGTCTCGGTCCCGGGCCACCCCGGCGGCGCTGACCCCGTCCTCCACCACCAGTGTGGTGTGGCCTGCCGCTTCGAGCCCCTTGCACAGGAAGGAGACGATCCCGGGCTCGTCCTCCGCGATCAGGATCCTGCTCAAGTTTGCTCCTCCCGACCCGGTCCGGCGATGGGGATGACGATGGTGAAAGTGGTCCCGGTGCTGCCGCTCTCCATTTCGACTCCTCCCCCATGGCCTTCGGCGATCGCCTTGACGATCGAAAGCCCGAGACCGGCGCCGCCGGTGCGTCTCCGCCCCGGCTCTCCCCGGGCAAACCGGTCGAAGAGACGCGCCTGGTCGGACAACGGGATCCCGGGACCGGTGTCGGCGACCCAGATGCGCGCCCACTCCCCGTTCGCCCGGGCCCCGAGCGACACCGCCGCCGTCTCCGGGGTGTGCTCGACCGCGTTACGGGCGAGGTTCATCACCGCCTGGGTGAGACGTTGCCGATCGCCCAACACGACTGCGTGGTCGCGAGCGGTGGCGGGGAAAGGTCGCGAGGACAGGGCGGTGGCCTTGAGCGCCAACTCGTCGGTGAATTCGGCTAGATCGATCGGATGGGGCTGGATGAAGTCGGGCTGCTCCGCCTTGGTCAGGACCAGGAGGTCCTCGACGACACGAGACATCCGGTCCAGCTCACCGGTGACGAGGCGAATCGTTGCTTCACGCTCGGCCGGGTCGTCGCCCAGGACCTCGAGCTGGCCCCGGATCACGGTGATGGGAGTCCTCAGCTCGTGACCGGCGTCGTCGGCGAAGCGACGCTGGGTGTCGAACGCCTCTTCGAGACGGTCGAGCATGTCGTTGAAGGTTCGAGCGAGCTCGGTTATCTCGTCATCACCTTGGACCGGGATCCGACCCGAGAGGTCGGTCTCGGTGATCGACCGGGCGGTCTCGGAGAGAAGCCTGAGCGGGCGAAGAACCTCGCCGGCTGCGATCCAGGCCACGGCCGTGGAGATCAGCAGGATCGACCCGAGCACCAGAGCCCCGACTCTGATCACCCCATCGACGTTCGCCAGTTGCTGCTCGAGGGCGATCGCGACCACGAACACGCCGCCGACCGCATCGTCCGAGGCGAGGGTGATGGCGAGGTACCGGATCGGGCCCGCGTCGGTGTCGACCTGATCCCGCTCCGGGACCTGCAGAGAGGCCCAATGCTCGAGTAGGTCGGTGCCCTGGAAAGAAGCCCCGGCCAGATCGCTCTTGTAGGGCACACCGGCCACGATCGTCACCACCGCTTCGTCGCTCAGGGCGACGTTGCGCTCCAGATAGGTGTCGAATATTGCAGCCACGTCTCCGGCGAAGGGCTCCCCCGTCTCGGGATCGACGCCACCGGCCAGTTGCCTGAGCTCGCTCACCTCCTGGTCCAGGGCCTGATCCGCCGCGGAGACCACCTGGTCGAGGAGAAAGGAGCGCTGGATCAGCAGCGCAGGGACCAGCGCCACGGCGAGCAGGGCCACGTACCACCCGAGAATCCGCATCCGGGCCGAGGGCACCCAGCGACGGGCCTGTCGCTCAGTCATCGGGGGAGTCCGCCGAGTCGTCGATCGAGTCGGCCGAGCCGTCGCTTGAGTCGTCCACCATCGAATCGCCGTCGCCGGCCACCTGCGTCGGGGTCTCGTCCATTGGAGGAGAAGGCGGGCCAACCGGTGCCACGGTGGTGGTGGTGGTGGCCGCGGCTCCTTCACCGAGATCGATCGACGGCGCCGGGACCACCACCAGCTCGTTCTGCTTGGGGATGGTCGTGGTGTCCAGCGCCCCCTCGAGACGGACCGGTGGCGGGACTGCGGGGAGGGGCCTCGGAGCGAGAGAGAAGGCCGCCGCCAGCGCGACGAACCCTGCCATGGCTCCGGCCAGCCAGCGGTGGCGGCGACTGCTCATCTGAGAGGAGGCTAGGGAGGAGGCGGTCCGCCCGGAGCGGGTCGCCTCCCCTCCCCGATCAGGAATCGGCCGAGTTGTCCACGCTGCCCGCCGAGTCACCGGAGTCGTCAGGGCTGTCGGCCGAGGCGCCAGAGTCCGCCGAGGCCGAGTCGACCGCGCCGGCGGCAGGCAACGGGGCCGGGGCTGGATCGGGGGAGGCAGCCGAGGCCACCGAGTCGGCCATGGTCGACGGGGGAGCCGCAGGCTCGTCGAAGGGCGAGCCTGCGCTGTCGGCGGTGGACGCTCTCACCCCGAGGTCGGCCAAAGTAGTCGATGTGGTCTTCGCCACGGTCACTTCGGTGATCGCGGTGCGGTCCTCGAGATCGATCGGTTCGGGCGTGTCCGTTCTGGAGCCAGAATCGGCCAGAGCCAGACCGCTCAGCCCAAGGGCGGACGCCGTCGCCACCGCGGCGATCACCTTCCAGTCCTTGGGGGTCTTGCCTTGTTCCTTGGTCTGCATCTCTACCTCCAGGTCGGGGTCGTCGATCACACTCTCCGAGACAAGGGTTAGACCAGCCTGAGATGGCGATGAGAAACTTCTTACCCGACTTCGAGGGCACTGTTCACCCAGTCGAAGGCGAGAGATACCCGCTGTGCCGTCTCCTCGGGCCAGGCCGCGCTCTGCACCCGGAACGGGCCGGTGGCCAGGGAGAGGACGACGGCGGCCGTCCTCCGACGCAGATCCGCCGGCTCCACCAGCAGGTCCCACAGCTCGATCAGCGAGGCACCCAGCTCTAGCGCTCGTTCCGGCCGGCGGCTGATCCCCGCCCACACCGCCAGGTGGGCAAGCATGGTCGCCGGGTCGTCGCCGGCGCGTCCCCACCCGTAGGTGTCGACATCGAGCAAACCGACCAGGGCACCGTCCTCGACCAGGAGCTGTGCTTCGTAGTAGTCGCCATGAGACGGGGTGTCGGCCGGATGCGTCTCGGGGCCGATGGCGGCGACGATCTCCTCGATCCGGTTTGTCAGCTCGGGCGAGATCGTCGAGAGCAAGGACCCGATCTCTTCCAATCGGGCGATGGCCGACGACGTCTGGCTCCGGTCAACCGGTGTGGGTAGACGACGGGCCAAGTCGATGATGTCCTTGGCCGGGGGCATCTCGCGGGTGGGATCCTCGAGCACAGCGCGCAGCGTGAGCCCGGGGACCGACTGCAGGGCGATCAGACCCAACTCCCGGGAGTAGCCGAGACTGGCCGGGACCGGGAGGGTGACGGCCAGCTCCTGGTGAGCGCGGTGCAGACCCTCCACTTTGCCAGGGCGCACCAGCTTCAGAAACAGGCCCTCCTCGGCGCCGGAGACCGACACCACCGCCCGGCGCCCCGGGCGATAGGCGACGAGGCGGGTGACCACCGACCGGGGCGAACCGCCCAGGTCGTGAAGCAGCCGGGCAGCCCTGTCCTGGTCCAGGGCTGCGGCCATCCCGGGCAGCTTCGGGTCGTGCGGGACCCTCCACAAGCCGATGCGGCCGTGTTCGCCCTCGACGATCAGCGCCCCGTCGGGGATGCGCCCGGCCACACAGACAAACGTGGACGATCCTTCCAGCTCCCCGCCCCTGACCACGATGCGATACCGGGCCGTGATGCTGGTCCCCGGCCACCAGGTCACACCGAGCAGTTCGCCGCTCTCGACCCGGCCCCCGGCATCGGACACCGCGGCCACGATCGGATCCGGGGTGGGCGAGGAGAGGAGGACGGCCACCTCGGGAAGCCCGGGGTCATGGAGCTGGGCCGTCCTCGGGTGATTGAAGCTCATCGGGTCAGGATCGCAGCCTGATGTCGGTGGGACCAACGGCACCAGGCAGGACGCCAACCCGCCCCAATAGATTCCGGGTCAACCGAACAGGAGATCGTCATGGTCCAGGAGTTCAAGGACTTCATCAATCGAGGGAACCTGATCGACATCGCCGTTGCCTTCGTGATGGGCCTCGCCTTTGCCGCGGTGATCACCAGCTTCACCGACGACATCGTCAACCCCTTGATCGCCAAGATCTTCACGCTCGACAACCTGTCCGAATGGGTGGCGGGGGACATCCGGATCGGGGCCTTCCTGGTTGCTGTGATGAACTTCCTCATCGTCGCCTTGGTCATGTTCCTCGTGGTCAGGGCG
>DATHUL010000140.1:0-9065 GCA_035462285.1 Acidimicrobiia bacterium | reverse complement strand
CCACCGATGTCGTGCCCGGCGACATCCTGGTGCTCGCCGAGGGAGACGCGATCGCGGACGACGCCCGTCTTGTTCAGGCCGCCTAGCTGATGGTGGCCGAGGCCCCACTCACCGGGGAGAGCGAGGCGGTGACCAAGCAGGTGGCCGCGCTGGACGGCCCGGCCGGTGTCGGCGACCGGGTCAACATGGTCTTCGCCGGTACCGCCGTCACCCGGGGTCGGGGCCGGGCGGTGGTGACCGCAACCGGGATGAGCTCCGAGATGGGCAACATCGCCCGGCTGTTGGAGCGCACCGAGGATGAGCGCACACCGCTCCAACGCGAGGTCGCCCGGGTCGGGCGAGCACTGGGGATCGCGGTCATCGTCATCGCCATCGTGGTCATGGGAGCGATCCTCCTCACTTCGGAGATCTCCTCTCCCTCCGATCTGGTATCGGTCCTACTGGTCGGGGTCTCTCTGGCTGTGGCGGCGGTCCCCGAGGGGCTGCCCGCCATCCTCTCCGTGGTGCTGGCGTTGGGGGTCCAGCGCATGGCGAAGAAGAAGGCGATCGTGAAGCGACTCTCATCGGTGGAGACCCTGGGGTCGGCCTCGGTCATCTGCTCCGACAAGACCGGGACCCTGACCAAGAGCGAGATGACGATCGTGACCGTGGTGACGCCCTCGGGAGAGGTGGAGGTCACCGGGACCGGCTACCGGCCGGACGGGGAGCTGAGGGCCGACGGCCGCGTGGTCGAGGACTCGGTCCTGGTCGACGAGGTGGGTTATCTCCTCGCCGGGGGCAGTCTCGCCAACGACGCCGTGCTGCGCCAGGAGGGAGGAGAGTGGACGATCCAGGGCGACCCCACCGAGGCGGCTTTTCTCGTGGCCGAGGCGAAGATCGGCCTCACCGAGCGGCGGCGAGCCCGCTTCGAGCGCGTCGGCGAGATCCCGTTCACATCGGAGCGCAAGCTGATGTCCACCTTCGAGGCGGATGCGGAGCGGGAAGGCCGGATCGACCTGGTCACCAAGGGCGCTCCCGATGTGCTGGTGAGTCGATGCACCCATGAGCGGGTGGCCGGCCAGGCTCGTCCCCTCACCGATTCTCGCCGCGCCGAGGTGCTGGCCACCGTCGACCGTCTCGCCGACAAGGCGCTCCGCACCCTGGCTGTGGCCTATCGGGTGTTCCCCGACCGGGAGCGGCCACCCGAGGAGGAATCGATGGAGAGCGAGCTGGTCTATCTGGGGATGGTGGGCATCATCGACCCACCCCGCCCGGAGGCGCGGACCGCGATCGAGGAGGCGAGGTCGGCAGGGGTGCGGGTGATGATGATCACCGGGGACCATCCCCGCACCGCCGGCCGTATCGCAGGTGAGCTCGGCATCGCCGGCGCAGACCGGGGCGTGGTTTCCGGCGCTGCGCTGGAGCAGCTCGACGACGACCAATTGATCGAAACGGTGCGGGAGACGTCGGTGTTCGCCCGGGTCGCCCCCGAGCACAAGCTTCGCATCGTCGATGCCCTCCAGTCCGACCAGAACATCGTGGCCATGACCGGGGACGGGGTGAACGACGCCCCTGCCCTCAAGTCGGCCGACATCGGGGTTGCCATGGGACTGACCGGGACCGACGTCACCAAGGAGGCGGCCGACATGATCCTGGCCGATGACAACTTCGCCACCATCGTCGCCGCAGTCCGGGAAGGGCGAGCGATCTTCACCAACATCCGGAAGTTCCTCCGCTTCCTGCTCTCGTCGAACATCGGCGAGGTGTTCACCATGTTCTTCGGCGTGGTCCTGGCCGGGCTCATCGGTCTGGATCAGGTCGACGAGGCGGTGGCGGTGCCGCTCCTCGCCACCCAGATCCTCTGGATCAACCTCCTCACCGACACCGGCCCGGCGCTGGCCATGGGTGTCGACCCGCCCACCGACGACGTCATGAAACGCCCCCCTCGTCGCATCACCGACCGGGTGATCGACCGTGCCATGTGGATCGGCATCCTCTGGGTGGGGATGATCATGGCCGTGGTCACGCTCGCCGCCCTCGACCTTCGCCGTCCGGGAGGCCTGCTCGGGGGCTCCGGCGACATCGTCGAGGCCCGCACCATGGCCTTCACCACACTCGTCTTCGCCCAGCTGTTCAACTGTTTCAATGCCCGCTCCGATCGGACCAGCGCTTTTCGCCAGCTGTTCACCAACCCGTTGCTGTGGGCGGCGATCGGCGTCTCGGTGCTGCTCCAGGTGGCGGTGGTCCAGATCCCGTTGCTCAACGACTCGTTCGGGACCGTGCCCTTGCCGTTGAACGACTGGCTGATCTGCACCGGGCTGGCCAGCATCGTGCTCTGGGCCGACGAGGCCAAGAAGCTGGTGGAGAGTTTGCTGAGGCGCTAGCGGGCCCGGACCGAGATCGGGGTCAACGGATACAGTTCGAAGCCGACCGTGGTTCCCGGGGACAGGTCGATCGGCGGCACCACCGAGCCGCAGATCACCAGGTCGCCCGCCCTCATTCTCTCCCCGTTATCGCAAAGGAGGGCGGAGAGATGAGAGACCACCTCGACGATTCGCCCGGTCAGGTCTTCGAGACGGGTGGTGCGGTGGATCTCCTCTCCGTCGACGGTGACCCTGGCCTCCAGACCCGACAGGTCGGCGCCGCGGCGGTTCGGGTCGGCGTCGCCGAGCACGACCCACTCGTGGAAGATGTTGCCGGCCAGGATCTCCTCGACCTCCTCGGGCGGCGGATCGATGTTGGCCAGCTCGAGGGCGGGACCGAGGGAGGCGATGGCGGCACGGGTCGACTCCACACCGGCCCCGGCCGGCAGGTCGGCGTCGAGACGCACGAAGATCTCCGGCTCGGCGACAGAGCGCCCCCAGCCGGTGATGTCGACATCGGCACCGTCGGCGATCACCGAGGCGTCGGTCATGAACCCTATCAGCGGGGCGTCGAGGCCGAAACGCTCCAGGGAGGACGGTGCGCCGAAACCCGCCTTCCAGCCCAGGTGACTCCGGCCCGCCGAGATCAGCTCACTGCGCCGTGCCAGTTGCCGCTCCAGCCCGCGGCTCACCCTTGGATCGCTCATCCCGGCAGCTCATAGCCGGCCGCCTCCAGCGAGCCCGCCCCGCTCCAACCCCAGACCAGGGTCACGTCCTCGTCCCCGGTGTTGTTGAAGCCGTGCCAGTGACCTCTTCTGGTGAACACCACATCTCCCTCGCCGGCCGGCTGGTCATCGCCGTCGGTGTAGATGAGACCGTGCCCGCCGAGGACGATGAAGAACTCGTCGGCGTTGGGATGACGATGTCGGTCGTGCCTGGCCCCCGGTGGAAGCACGGTCCAGCCGAGGAGCAGGCTCTCTGAGTCGGCCCCCACGGCATCGACCAGGAACTGGACCTTCATGTCGACCCATCCCTCGTCGCGGCGTAGCCCGCTCTCGACCGGGACCTCGTGACGGTTGATCCTGAACTGCCCGCTCATCGGGCACCTCCCAGCATGCGATAGGCGTCGAACACGGTCACGAAGTCACGATGGCTGAGACCGAGACCGTGACAGGCGTTGAGCATCTCGTTGGCGGCGGCGGCGAGGGGGACCGGGCTGCCCTGACGTCGTCCCAGATCGAGGGCGAGCAGCATGTCCTTCTGCTGCAGGGTGACATCGGCCAATGGCTTGTCGGGCATCCCACCCTCGAGGATGAACGGGCCCCGGTAGCCCATCACCGGGGAGGCGACCACACTCTTCAACATGGCGTCGACCGCAACCGCCCGGTCGACTCCGCCCTTCTCGGCCAGAGCAACCGCTTCGCTGAACGCCTCCATCTCCACGATCAGGCAGAGGTTGATCGCCACTTTCATCTGCACCGCCAGCCCGCTATCGCCGATATAGCTCACGCTGGGCCCGATCGCCTCCAGCACCGGCTTCACCCGCTCGAAGGACTCCCGATCGCCACCGACCATCACCGACGCCTTGCCCTGCTCCAGCGATATCGGGCTGCCCGAGAGGGGGGCGTCGAGCATGATTCGCCCGGCATCGGCGAAGACAGTGGCGATCCGGCGTGACACGGCAGGGTCGATGGTGCTCATGTCGGCGTAGATGGCGTCCTCGCCCAATCCTTCGATGACCCCGCTCTCGCCGAGGGCCACGGTCTCCACCGCGGCCGAGTCGGTCACGATGGATAGTGTGACCTCACTCGCCCGGGCCACCTCGGCCGGGGATTCGGCCCATCCCATCCCCATCGCCATCAGTGGTTCGGCCTTCTCCGCGGTTCGATTCCAACCGGTGACCTGGTGCCCGGCCGCGAGAAGCCGGGGCACCATGCCCTGGCCCATGTCACCGAGCCCGATGAAGCCAACCTTCACGAATCCTCCGACAATCGATTGTGGCGAGTGTAAGCAAGCGCTGCCCGGGGCGGGTCAGGCCTGCTCGAACCGCACGGTACGGGTCGGGATCGAGGCCTCCACCACCCGGACCAGCAACTCCTCGCCGAGGTCGAGGTCCTCGCCGTCGATCCGGGCGTGGACCGCGGGCCGGCGCAACTGGACCTCACCGCGCGGCCGCTCCCGATGAACATCGACCACCACCCCGGCGAAAACCTCACCCTCACGACCGCTCATGACCGCCGCCTCGACCAGGTCGACGCAGGCGGCCTCGTAGCGGCCGGCGCGCGACGCGGCTTGCGCCATGATCAAGGGGAGCGGGACCATGGTCTCGGCGATCGCTGCGGGCACCACCGAGCCGGCGGAGAGAGCGAGACAGGTCTCTCCGGCATAGCGGTCGACCAACCGTCGCAACGGGGCAGTGACATGGGCGTAGGTGGAGGCGATGGCGGCGTGGATTCCGGGTGCCGCTCCCTCCCCCAATACCTGGTAGCCCGCTCCCGAGAAGAGGGTGGTCGCCTCGGAGAGGAAGGCGGAGTGGGCGGGGAGCCTGGGGTCGAGGCTCCGGATCAGGTCGGGGTACTCGACATCGGCGGGCCAGACGATCTCCAAGGCCGTGGCGACCCGACGCAGCCGCTCCACCTCGTTGGGATGGGCCGGGGGAAGGGTCCGCAGCACGCCGATCCCTGCCTCGACCATCATCCGGGCGGCGAAGATCCCGGTGAGCAGGGAGATGTGCGCGTTCCAGTCCTCCACGGGCAGGGGCGCCTCGTACTCCAGGCCCCAGCCTCCGTCTTCGCCGACCACTCGTTGTTCCGGGATGGGCAGCGTCACCGCTCCTCGCTCCTCTTCGAGCAGACGGCGCAGCCGGCCCACCTCGGCGAGCAACCGGAGTGAGGCGGGGGCGGTCGAGGAGTCGAGCCGATCCTGGACCTGGCGATAGGTGAGTTGATGCCGGCTGCGCACCAGCGCCCGCTTCACGTTTCCACCGGTGATCTCCCCGTCCTCGTCGAGGTCGATCTCCCACACCAGCGCCGGCCTGTCCTGGTCGGGGAGGAGACTGGCCATGCCCTCGGACAGGGATGTCGGGTAGAGAGGAGTGCGCAGGTCGGGGGCATAGAGGGTGGCCCCCCGGTTTCGAGCCTCCACATCGATCGGGTCACCGACCTCAACGAAGAAACCGACATCGGCGATGGCGTAGTGCACCCGGAACCCGCCACGTCTCCGCTCCAGGTGCAGGGCCTGATCGAGATCGAGCGAGCCGGGCGGGTCGATGGTGACGAACGGGATCGCAGTCAGGTCCAATTCCATTTCCCGTGGTCGGAGCGAAGCGGCCTGCGCCATCACCTGGTCGGGGAATCGGGCCGGGATCTTCATCTCCGCCCTGATCTGGTCGAACCCGGCCTCGACCAACCGGTCGGTGGCGGCGAGACGCAGATTGCGTCGGGGCATCGCACCGATCCTAGGTCCACGCTCGAGGCACTCCCCGCGAGGAATAGCAGTCGGTCACAATGGGTTGCAGACAGCAGAGATAGTTGA
Organism: Acidimicrobiia bacterium; assembly: GCA_035462285.1. GTDB lineage: Bacteria > Actinomycetota > Acidimicrobiia > Spongiisociales > ZC4RG35 > JARDZU01. The sequence goes on along the minus strand of DATHUL010000140.1, from coordinate 3,189 downwards.
GCAGTCAAATAAACCGGAGTAGTGAGATGCAGTTCGGAGTATTCAGCGTTGGGGACGTGACCACCGACCCGACCAACGGCCGCACTCCTACCGAGGCGGAGCGAATCAAGGCGATGGTGACCATCGCCCTGAAGACCGAAGAGGTCGGTCTCGACGTCTTTGCCACCGGCGAGCATCACAACCCACCCTTCGTCCCCTCGTCGCCGACAACGATGCTCGGTTACATCGCCGCCCGCACCGAGCGGATCATCCTCTCCACCGCGACCACCCTGATCACCACCAACGACCCGGTCAAGATCGCCGAGGACTACGCCATGCTCCAGCACCTAGCCGACGGAAGGGTCGACCTGATGATGGGACGGGGCAACACCGAGCCGGTCTACCCATGGTTCGGCAAGGACATCCGCGACGGGATCCCGCTCGCCATCGAGAACTACCACCTCCTCCACCGACTCTGGCGGGAGGACGTGGTCGACTGGGAGGGTCGGTTCCGCACCCCGCTTCACTCGTTCACCTCCACGCCCCGGCCCCTCGACGGTGTCCCCCCGTTCGTGTGGCACGGCTCGATCCGAAGCCCGGAGATCGCCGAGCAGGCCGCCTATTACGGAGACGGATTCTTCGCCAACAACATTTTCTGGCCCAAGGAGCACTTCATGCGGTTGATCACCCTGTACCGGCAGCGCTTCGAGCACTACGGGCATGGCCGGGCCGACCAGGCCATAGTCGGTCTCGGCGGCCAGGTGTTCATGCGCAAGAACTCCCAGGATGCGATCAACGAGTTCCGCCCCTATTTCGACCACGCGCCGGTCTACGGGTACGGCCCTTCATTGGAGGAGTTCACCGAGCAGACCCCGCTGACGGTGGGCAGCCCCGAGCAGGTCATCGAGAAGACCTTGAAGTTCCGCGACTACTTCGGCGACTACCAACGTCAGCTCTTTCTGATGGACCATGCCGGCCTGCCTCTCCACACCGTCCTCGAGCAGTTGGAGATGCTGGGCGGCGAGGTTGTCCCCGTCCTGCGCAAGGAGTTCGAGTCGAAGCGCCCGGCACATGTTCCCGGTGGACCAACCCACGCTTCGCTGAAAGCTGCGGCAGAGACCCGGAGGACCGAGGTCCCGGTCAGCTCAGGGCAGCAAGCCCCCTCTGTCTGAGCAACCGCCAGGCGAAGTCGGCCAGCCACACGGTGAATCCGACGATGGCCCCCGGCGCCGATCCGAGGACGAGGGCGATACCGCCGGCATTGGCCGCGATCAAGGGAAGCGCCAACCTTTCCCCGAACACCTCGAGACGTCGGCCCAGTGGCGGGCCGAGCAAGACCGCGGCGAGATAGGCGACCGACCCGAGCAGGACCTGACCCACCCCGGTGACCACCGCCGCTGTGGTCCAGTTGCTGAACGGGGCGAGTCCATTGCCGAGTAGCAGGCCGTAGGCGTCGATCACGGCCCAGGCGATGAGCCAGACCACTCCGGCGCTGATCTGGAGGAAGGCCATCTTCCCCTTTCCCTTGTCCCAGAGCCGCCCCAGTATCCCGGCGAGGACCAGGGCCCCGGCCAGGGCGACCAGTGCAGAGCCGATCCCGACCATGGCCGACGGGGCAAACAGCCCGGAGAAGAAGGCGACCCCGGCGGCAACGCACAGCCACCACGCCACCACCGCCTCCTTGCCACTGACCGCGCGGTGATGGGCCACGGTGGGGAGGAAGGTGGGGATGGTGCCGATGATGGTGAACCCGATGAGCCCGACCAGATTCAGGTGATAGTGGACCAGCCGGACCCGGGCGTAGGGTTCGACAACCCAGCCAGACCCAAGGATGGTGCCGAGCACCACTCCGACCATGCCGGCGGCGAAGGCGGTCAGATAGAAGCGGGCCGAGAGGTCGAAGCGTCGGAGCAGGCTGTGACGGACCGCCCTGACTATGGAGACACTCAGGGCACCCAGCCCGCTGACCACTAGGACCGCGCCGAGCCACACCAGCGGGTCGAGCTCGGCACTGACCCCGATCAGCACCGAAGCCGCTCCTGCGCCGACCAACCACCGCTGCAGGACGGCCAACCAGGCCGGGGGAGCCGGTGAGGCGGACCAGGTGATGGTGAACATCTGGCTGGCGCCGGATATGGCGAGGAGGACGGTGCCGACCAGGAAGGCGTGGAGGGGCCCCCACCACGACCCGCCCCGGACCAGTACCACCGCGGCCCAGGCCACGGCGACCAGGGCGAAGAGGGCGGCTCCGACCAGGGCGCGCCGGGCGATGGCATGGGAGTGGACCACCCGACCGGCCCGGTCCGGCGGCTGGGGCGGGCTCAGCTCCATCGGCGCCGACCCTAGTTGCGACATCCATCATTCACGAAGGTGGTCGGGGTTACCGTCCGCCAGATGGAGATCAGGCTGACTACCAACGGGCGCAGGACCGGACGTCCCCACGAGGTCGTCCTCTACGCCTGGCCCGATGGGGACCGTCTCGTCGTCGTCGGCTCCTACGGGGGGAGACCCTCCGACCCGGATTGGGCGGTCAACCTTCGAGGTGATCCCAGGACCGTGGTGAGGCGGGGCCGCCGCGCCGTCGAGCATGTGGCCCGTGAGGTGGATGGTGCGGAGCGGGACCGTCTCTGGGCGTTGGTAACCGCCCGGTTCCCCCTCTACGAGACCTATCAGCGCAGCACCGACCGGCTCATCCCTCTCTTCATTCTGGAGCCAGCAATCTGATCAGCTCGGCCGCGTCCCGCGGAGCGTGGCCCCCGGAGTCGTTGTCGAAGTACACGTACACATCGCGGTGTTTGCGGCCGGGCGGCTTCCGCTCGCTGAGCCGCCTGGCGTCGCCGGGTTCCGACCCCTCAGACCAGGCCCGGATCCTCCCGGCCCACTCTTCCAGCTCGGCCCCGGTGTAGCCGCTGGAATAGAGCGCCCTCGGGCCATGGAGGCGGAGATACACGAAGCCGGCGGTCAACTCCTCGGTATAGGGCCAGGCGGACGAATGAGAGACAGCAATTGCCACACCATGGCTGCGGGCGATGCTCGCCATGTCCTCGACGAAGAAGCTCTGGTGACGGGGCTCGATGACATGACGGACCCGATGGTTGGCGCCCAGCCGAACCCGGGCCGACGCTCGCTCCAAGGTTGCCTCTCCGGCCAGGCCGGCCACCGCATCCAGATCGCGGGGGAGCAGGGCGAGAAACCGGTCCAGCCGCTCCG
>DATHUL010000139.1:0-2743 GCA_035462285.1 Acidimicrobiia bacterium | reverse complement strand
GCCCTGCGGTGAGGAGCCCTCGATCAACCCCACGATGACCTGGGATACCGCCGTCCCCAGCACCGCCACCCCGGCTGCCCGCCACGAGCGACCGGCCACCCTGGGCCAGATGAGAAAGCGATACACCGCCCCCAGGACCAGGGCGGCGGTGAACCCGCCGGCGTACGAGTCGAAGGCCGGCTCCTGATAGCTGAAGGCGATTCGTCCATTGGCCGGGGTGCACCAGGTGATGTGATCGATGGGAACACCAAGGGCGCGACCGGTAACCAGATGCCCCAGCTCGTGGACGTTGCACCCTCCCACCCCGGCGGCCACCAGTGAGACGACGAACACGAGGATCGCCGCCACCAGTCCACCCCGGGAAGCCATGAGGACAACCTACGGCAACCCAGGGCCGCTGTGGTTTCAAACCACCACGGCCATCCTCAGCCCGGCGATCTCCTCCGGCGAGTACCCCAGCTCACCCAGCACCGCATCGGTGTCGGCTCCCAGGGCGGGTGGCTCGTGCCGGATCGAAGCAGGGGTCTTCGACAACTCGATGGGCAGACCGAGGATCCGGAGCGGTCCGGCCACCGGGTGCATCCTCTCGACCACCATCTCCCTCGCTCTCGTCTGGTCGCTGGCTAGTGCCTCGCTCACCTTGTTGATCGGGCCTGACGGGATCCCGACCCGATCGAAGACCTCGACCCACTCCGCCCGGGTCCTGGTCTGGATGACCTCGACCACCATCGCGTCGACCAGGTCCCGGTTCCTGACCCGCTCCGGATTGGTGGAGAAGCGAGGGTCCTCGGCCCACTCGGGATGACCCACCTCGGCGGCGAGCAAGGCGAACTGCCGGTCGTTGCCCACGGCCAGGGCCAGGTCGCCGTCGGCGGCCGGATAGGTGCGGTAGGGGACGATATTGGGGTGACCATTCCCGTACCGCCCCGGCTCCTCCCCGGAGACCAGATGGTTGGCGGCCACGTTGGCGAGGAGATGGAGACCGGTGTCGTAGAGGTTGACCTCACAGCGCTGGCCTCGCCCGGTGCGACGCCGCGCCTCCAAGGCGGCGAGGATGGCGATGCTCGCCTGCATGCCGGTGCAGATGTCGACGATGGCCACCCCCAGCTTCATCGGCGGCCCCTCCACCTCGCCGGTGATCGCCATCAGCCCGGTCTCGGCCTGGAGGATGAAGTCGTAACCGGGGGCATCGGCCTTGGGACCACTCGCCCCGTAGCCGGTTATCGAGCACCGGATCATCCCCGGGGCGTTCGCCTCGTACCACTCGTCGTCGAAGCCCCACCGCTCCAGCGTGCCGCGTTTGAAGTTGTCCACCAGCACGTCTCCGCTCCGGATCAGCCGCTCCAGGACCGCCCTCCCCTCGACAGCGCCCAGGTCGAGAGTGAGGCTGCGCTTGTTCCGGTTCACCCCGACGAAATAGGCGGAGAGAGGGCCGGCATAGGGCGGGCCCCAGTTGCGGGTGTCGTCCCCCTCCCCCGGTCGCTCCACCTTGATCACCTCGGCACCGAGGTCTCCCAGGGTCTGGGTGCAGAGCGGACCGGCCAGGACCCGGGACAGGTCGATCACCTTGACACCGGTGAGAGCCCCCTCGCCGGTCATGACCTGGCGGCCTGCGATCCTTCGCTCTGGTTGCGACCGTGCTCGAAGTCGTCGAGATAGCTGTCCAGGGCATGCTTGTTCCTGACCCGGAACTGGTGAAAATCGGCGGGGCGCTTCTCGAGGAAGGCGTTGATCCCCTCCAGTGACTCCTCGGTGCCCCAGATGTTGGCCAGAAGCTCCATCCCGTGCTGCCAGGAGGGATAGAGCGAATCGGAGTCGAAGTTGAGCGAGACCTTGGTCGCCCGAAGCGTCTGAGACGAGTAGCCCTTCATCTGCTGCACGATCTCCTCCACCCGGCCCCGCAGCTCGGCGGCGGGGACCGCCTGGTTGGCCAGCCCGATCTGTGCCGCCTCGGCCCCGGTGTAGCGCTTGCAGAGGAAGATCATCTCCTTGGCCCGGCGCTCCCCGATCAGCTTGGACAGGTACTGGGTGGCGCCCACCGTCGGGCAGGCCCCGACCCGGGCCCCGGTCTGGCCGAAGGTGGCGTCTTCGGCGGTGATGACCAGATCGGACCAGAGCATCAGCTCGTGACCCCCACCGACGCAGGCCCCTTCCACCATGGCGATCACCGGGATCGGTAGGTTGCGACAGGTCATCGCCACCCTGAGCATGCGGTCGTTCCACATGTAGGAGTTGGCCTTGTTCAGCTTCATCATGGCGTGGAAGTCGCCCCCGGCCGAGAAGTGACCGCCCACTCCGTAGACCACGGCGGCGACGATGGTCGGGTCCTCCCTGGTCGACTCGAGGGCATGGGCCAGCTCGTCGAGGGTCTGTTCCCGGAAGGCATTGCGCACCTCGGGCCGGTTGATCCCGATCCAGGCCGCATCGTCGCGCACCTCGTAGACGATCTCGGTGTAGTCCATAGCCTCTCCCTTCAGGTCCGGGCCATCACTTCGGCCACCTCGACAGCCCGACCCGATGCCGCCGACTCGACTGCAGCTTCCATCACCGCCACAACGGCGAGACCGGCCTCGCCGTCCACCTCGACCGGGGCCTCTCCTCGGATGGCGGCGGCAAAGGCGGCCAACTGGTCCACCACCGGGTCGATCGGCTCGAGCTCGACCTCCTCGGCGACCGCGTCGTCCCGGCCCTGCACTCTCAGTCGGGCCCCGCCGGCGCTGCTGTAGGCGGCTCCCTCGGTCCC
>DATHUL010000138.1:0-16164 GCA_035462285.1 Acidimicrobiia bacterium | reverse complement strand
CGTACGGCTCGGGTCGGTCCACCATGTACCGGCCCCAGACCCGGCCAGCCTCTTCCGAGGCGGTCGATGGATCGTCGAGGTGGGTGCGGAGACAAGTGGCGAGGACCTCGGCCAGGAATTGGTAACCCTCCGATCCCGGTGACCGGGTTCGGCGCGGTGCGGACCGGTACAGCATCTTGGGTCGGCCGGGACGGGATCGGGGCTCGGTGGACCTGGTCACCATCCCTGCCTGGCGGAGCAGCTCGAGGTGGGCCCTCACCGTGTTCGGGTGCAGACCGATCTGCGCCGACAGCTCGCCAACCTCGGTGGGCTCGTCTGCGTCGTCGAGCAGCCGGAGCAGGTGGCGTCTGGTCGGATCGGCCAGGGCTCGATAGGTCAGTTCCCGTCGCTCCCCGAGGAGATGAGTCTTCATGTTTCCACTGACATCACCGTAAAAACGGTCGCCGGAAGTTTTTAGGGACTTTCGGCCCTGCCATCCGGGCACAGTGCGCGGTTGATTGGGTGGGGATGACCGACCTGACCCGTCGCCGATTCATCCAGATAGCGGGTGGCGCCGGGCTGGCCGCCCTCACCGGGCTCCTCGATCTCGATCTTCTCGCCCTCGAAGCGTTCCCCGGGGTCGACAACCCTCTTCTCGCCTACCCCAACCGCGGGTGGGAGGCCGTCTACCGCGACCAGTACGCCTACGACGACAGCTTCACCGTGATCTGCGCCCCCAACGACACCCACATGTGCCGTCTCCGGGCCTTCACCCGAAACGGGGTGGTGCTCCGTCTGGAGTTGAACTACGACGGCGACAACTACGGCGATCCTCAGGGCAACCGGTCCACTGCCCACTGGAACCCGAGAGGATGCCTCAAGGGTTACACCCTCCATCGCCGGGTCTACGGGCCGTACCGGCTCCGCGCCCCGATGGTGCGAAGGGGATGGAAGCAGTGGGCCGACGACGGTTTCCCCTCGTTGTCCGACAATCCCGAGCTTCGGACCAGGTATTTGTTCGACGACCGGGGCAACGACACATTCGTCCGACTCTCCTGGGACGAGATCGACGACTACACCGCCAGGGGCCTGGCCGCGATCGCCGAGACCTACTCGGGTGAGGAGGGGAGACGTCGTCTCATCGAGGAGGACGGCTACGAGCCCGAGATGCTCGAGTTCTGGGAGGAGTCCGGGGTGAGAACCATGAAATTCGGCTCCTCGCTCCCGGTGCACGGAGTTGCCGGCAAGTTCGGGTTGTTCCGATTCGCCAACATGCTCGCCCTTCTCGACGCCGAGGTAGGCGGCGTCGGGCTGATCAGCACCTATCAGACCGGTCTGGCGCTCGCGGCCATCCTCCTGCTCTCCGAGCCGAGGACGATGGGACGTGAGCCGATGGTGGAGGTGGGGAGCACGGCCGACTACGCGTTGGCCGGGTCACCCCTGGCCTGAGCATGCCCGACTCGCCGATCGAGGACTCGTTCCGGACCATCATCGAGCCGTTTCGCGTTCACTCGGTGGAGCCGATCGATCTGCCCACCCGGGAAGAGCGCCGGATGGCACTGGAGCATGCCCACTACAACCTGTTCGGGCTGAGGGCGCGCGACGTGATCATCGATCTCCTCACCGACTCTGGAACCGGCGCCATGTCGACCAGCCAGTGGGCGGGGATGATGAAGGGGGACGAGTCGTATGCCGGGAGCAGGTCCTATGAGCGTTTCCGCGACACGGTGACGTCGATAACCGGCTTCCCGGAGGTGATCCCCACCCACCAGGGTCGTGCCGCGGAGCGGATCCTGTTCAGTGTCATGGTGGAGAAGGGCGATGTGGTCCCGTCCAACACCCACTTCGACACGACACGGGCCAACATCGAGTACTCCGGCGCCGAGGCACGGGACCTGGTCGTGGCCGAGGCAGGCGACACACAGTCCGAGTACCCGTTCAAGGGCAACATGGACGTGACCGCCCTGGAGCGGACCATCGCCGAGGTCGGTGTAGAGCGGGTCCCGCTGGTCATGGTCACGGTGACCAACAACTCCGGCGGGGGTCAGCCGGTCTCGATCTCGAATCTCCGCGAAGTCCGTGCCGTCTGCGATCGTCATGGCATACCGCTGATCCTCGACGCCTGTCGTTTTGCCGAGAACGCTTGGTTCATCAGGGAGCGGGAGCACGGTTACCAGGACCACAGACCCGAGGACATCGCCCGGGAGATGTTCTCCCTGGCCGACGGAGCCACCATGTCGGCCAAGAAGGACGGGATGTCGAACATCGGGGGGTTCCTCGCCTTGAGCGACCCCGAGGTGGCGGCGGCATGTCGCAACCTGCTGATCCTCACCGAGGGTTTCCCCACCTACGGGGGTATGGCCGGCTACGACCTCGAGGCGGTGGCTGTGGGTCTATGGGAGGCGTTGGACGAGGACTATCTCCGCTACCGGATCCGCTCCACCGCCTATCTGGCCGACCTGGCGCGGTCGGCCGGCGTTCCGACCATTCGGCCGGCCGGCGGGCACGCCGTCTACATCGACGCCACCCGGTTCCTCCCCCACATCCCTCCCTCGCAGTATCCGGCCCAGGCCCTCGCTTGCGCCATTTATCTGGGCGGCGGGGTCCGAGGGGTCGAGATCGGCTCGGTGATGTTCGGCAAACCTGGTCCCGATGGGACCGAGACCCCGGCCGCGATGGAGTTGGTCCGCCTCGCCATACCCAGACGCACCTATACCCAGAGCCACATCGACTACGTGGGAGAGGTGCTGGCCCTGGTCGCAGCGGGGGCCGACCGACTCACCGGGTTGAAGATCGTCGAACAGGCGCCCTGGCTCCGTCATTTCACCGCCAAGTTCGCCCCCGTCGACTGAGACTTCGGTTATCTGATAGACACCCGGCGTGTCCAGATTCAGAATTCTGGTGTCAGGACGCCGGCTGGCGCCGGTTGCGATGGCGGTCCTGGTGATGGCGGCCTGTGGCGGCACCCGGGGGGGAGAGACCACCATCGCCGGCACTGACACCGGGACTCCGCTGCAGGGGGAGCTGCTGGTCTCGGCTGCCGCCTCCTTGGCGGACGTCTTCGCCGCGATCGGCTCGGACTTCGAGGCGGCCAACCCCGGAGTGGAGGTTCAGCTCAACCTGGGGAGCAGCGCCTCGTTGCGCCAACAGGTGCTCGAAGGCGCGCCTGCCGACGTGTACGCCTCCGCCGACACGGCGAACATGGCCCGGCTGGTGGAGGCAGGCGAGACGACGGGGGATCCCGTGGTCTTCGCTCGGAACAGGATGGAGATCGCGGTCCCGGCAGGGAACCCGGCCGCGATCACCGGGTTGGGCGACTTTGCCGACCCCCGGCTCCTCATCGGTCTCTGCGCCGAGCAGGTCCCCTGCGGCGCCTACGCACTGGAGGTGCTGGGAAACGCCGGGGTGACACCTTCTGTCGACAGCAACGAGCCGGACGTCCGGGCGCTTCTGACCAAGATCGCTGCCGGAGAGCTGGACGCCGGGATCACCTACCTGACCGACGTGCTCTCCGCCGGCGGGGGCGTGGAGGGCCTCGCCATACCCGAGGACGTCAACGTCACTGTCGATTACCCGATCGCGACCCTTGCCGGCGCCCCCAACCCGGAGATCGCCGCCCGCTTCGTCGACTTCGTCTTCTCCGGGCAGGGGCAGGCGATCCTCGACGGCTACGGTTTTTCCTCACCTTGACCCACAGCAAGCCGGAGAGGCGCCGCCCCGGTGCACGCCCTCCAATCGTCCTCATCATCCTGGGCTGTCTCGGCTTGGCGCTGTTCCTGATCCCGCTGGCCGGCCTCTTGGCGCGGACGCCCTGGTCGGAGCTGCCCCGGCTGCTGACCGGCGACCTGGTCACCGATGCACTCAGGTTGTCCCTCACCACTTCGCTGCTGGCCACCCTGATCGCGGCGGTGATAGGGGTGCCGCTGGCCTGGCTGATCGCCAGGGTGGAGTTCCCGGGGCGGTCCCTGGTCCGCGGTGTGGTGACCCTGCCCCTGGTATTGCCGCCGGTCGTCGGGGGAGCGGCGCTCCTCTTCGCCCTGGGGCGACGGGGGCTGATCGGTGAGCCGCTCGCCGGGCTCACCGGGCTCGTGCTCCCTTTCTCCACCTCCGGCGTGGTCCTGGCCAACACCTTCGTCGCCATGCCGTTCCTCGTGATCACAGTCGAAGCCGCCCTGCGCAACCTGGACCACCGCTTCGAGGCGGCCGCCGCCACTCTCGGCGCCGGGCGCTGGACGGTTCTGCGCCGGGTGACGTTGCCCATGATCGGCCCGTCGTTGGTGGCGGGACTGACCCTGACCTGGGCCAGGGCGCTGGGGGAGTTCGGGGCGACGATCACCTTTGCCGGGAATCTCCAGGGGCGGACCCAGACCCTGCCCTTGGCGGTGTTCGTGGCGCTGGAGAGCGACCGCGACACGGCCGTGGCCTTGAGTCTGGTGATGGTCGCGGTGTCGCTGGCGGTGCTGGTGATACTCCGGGAGCGATGGTGGAAGGCGTTGTAGACCGCTCGGGGCTCGAGGCGAGCCTGGTGGCGCGGCGCGGGCCGGGTTTTCGTCTCGAACTGTCCCTCTCCATACCATCGGGGACGACCGTCGCCCTGCTCGGTCCCAACGGAGCCGGCAAGTCGACCACGGTCGACGTGCTGGCCGGGCTGCTCCCCGTGGAGTCGGGGCGGGTCACTCTGAGCGGGGTCACTCTCGACGAGCCCGCGGTTGGTCGCTTCGTCCCCCCGGAGCAGCGAAACGTCGGAGTCGTGTTCCAGGACTATCTCCTCTTCCCGCATCTGACCGCGGTCGAGAACGTGGCCTTCGGCCTGCGCAGTCGTCGTCTCCCCCGCGAGCAGGCGCTGGCGCGCGCCGCCGACTGGCTGGAGCGGATAGGGCTCTCCGACGTGTCGCAGCGCCGACCGGGTGAGTTGTCCGGCGGCCAGTCCCAGCGGGTGGCGTTGGCCCGGGCCCTGGTGACCGAGCCCGACCTGCTGCTTCTCGACGAGCCGCTCTCCGCGCTCGATGTCACCACCCGGGCCCGGCTTCGCCGGGATCTCGCCGAGCATCTGGAAGGGTTTCCGGGGCCGCGTCTCCTGATCACCCACGACCCGACCGAGGCAGCCCTCCTCGCCGAGCAGATTCATGTCCTGGAGGAGGGAAGGGTGACCCAGACAGGTTCGGCAGACGACATCCGGCTGCGCCCCAGGACCCGATACGCCGCCGACCTGGCGGGATCCAATCTGCTCATGGGCAAGGCGTCGGGTGGACGCGTCGCCCTCGACGTCTTCGAGCTCCACATCCCCTCGCAGGTCGAGGGCGAGGTGCTGGTGACCATCCGCCCTTCCGCCATATCGGTCCATCGCCGTCAACCGGAGGGGAGCCCGCGCAACTCGTGGCCGACCAGGATCGAGCTGATCGAGCGTATGGGGGAACGAGTCCGGATTCGCACCGGGCCGCCGTTGGTCCTGACCGCCGAGATCACCGAAGGGGCCACCGATGCCCTGGACCTGAGGGAGGGCGACGAGGTCTGGGTGGCGATCAAGGCGACCGAGATCGGGGTAGAGGCCGGCGCCGAGAGCGAGCTGTCCTGAACACCCCGCCGCGGTCGAGGCAGAGAGATTCTTGTCAGGGGTGTCGATCCGGGTCGATCCGGTTCGTTGTAGAGGTGAGGTAGAGGGCAAAGTGCCTCTCGCCAGAAAGGAGATCCTGATGACTCAATACATGTTGTCGGTGTTCGACGGCGCCGGAGAGGAAGAGCTGCCGACTGAGACCATCGAGCAGATCTACGCCGATGTCGATGCGCTCAACGAGGAGATCATGGCCGCAGGCGCCTGGGTGTTCGGCGGTGGCCTGCACCCGGCGGACACCGCCACGGTGGTCAGCGTGAAAGATGACGACACCCTGGTCACCGACGGGCCGTTCGCCGAGACCAAGGAGCACATCGGCGGTTTCTGGATCATCGAAGCACCCGACCTCGACGCCGCGCTGGAATGGGCGGGCAAGGCGACCCGCGCCTGCCGCGGCCCGGTCGAGGTGCGACCCTTCCAGGACGAGCCCGAAGCCTGAGCCGTCATGGCCGGTCCGGAGCTGGTTGCGGTCGATCGGGTCTTCCGGGAAGAGTCCGGGAAGGCCGTCGCCACCCTGATCCGTCTCTTCGGTGACATCGACATCGCCGAGGAGGCGGTTCAGGACGCGTTCATGGTGGCGGCCGAGAAGTGGCCGGAGACCGGTCTTCCCCCCAACCCGGCCGGGTGGATCGTCACCACGGCGCGGAATCGGGCTATCGATCGCCTGCGCCGCGAATCCACCAGGGAGCACCGTCATGCCCAGGCGATGGCATTGCAGGCTTGGGAAGAGCCCGAGCCTCCCGTCGAGCCGGTGAGCGACGATCGTCTCCGTCTCATCTTCACCTGTTGCCATCCCGCCCTTGACCCGTCGGCTCAGGTGGCTCTCACGCTGCGTTTGGTCGGCGGGCTGCAGACTGCGGAGATAGCTCGTGCGTTCCTGGTCCCCGAGCCGACCTTGGCCCAGCGACTGGTGCGGGCAAAACGGAAGATCAAGGCAGCCAACATCCCCTATCGGGTCCCCCGTGGCGCCGAGCTCCCGGCTCGGCTCGGCTCGGTGCTCGCGGTGGTCTACCTCATATACAACGAGGGATACACCGCCTCGGGCGGGGACGAACTGGTTCGCTCCGATCTGTGTGCCGAGGCGACCAGGCTGGCCCGTGTGCTCGCTGCGCTGATGCCGGACGAGCCCGAGGTGATCGGGCTACTCGCCCTGCTCCTCCTCACCGAGTCACGCCGCCCCGCTCGCACCCGGAGAGACGGCTCGATGGTCCTGCTCGGCGAACAGGACCGGTCGCTCTGGGACCGACCGCTCATCGAGGAGGGACAGACCCTGGTGAGGGCGTGTCTGCGGCGGAACCGGCCCGGGCCGTACCAGATCCAGGCCGCCATCGCCGCAGTTCACAGCGACGCCGCCAATGCCGGCGACACCGACTGGGGCCAGGTCCTCCAGCTCTACGATCAGCTCTCGGCTCACGTCTCCAGCCCGGTGGTGGCCCTGAATCGGGCGGTGGCAGTGGCCGAGACCGGCGGTGTGGCCGAGGCTCTCGATCTGCTCCAGGACCTCGACCTCGACCGGTACTACCTCTATCACGCGACCCGAGCCGAGTTGCTCGGTCGGATCGGGCGCGGCGAGGAGGCCGACAGGGCCTATGAGCGAGCCATTGCCCTGACCTCCAACCCGGCGGAACGACTCCTCCTCGAGGAGAAGCGGGCCCGCGGGAGGCTCTCGTGACCCCCCTGTGCCCTGTCAGCGCAGGATCACCGGGTACTCACGGATGTTGACCTGACTTCCGTCCCGGGCCGAGATCTCCCAGACGATCAGTGCCCCGAACTGCTCACGATCGAGCGTGTAGGGGATGTCGACACTCCACTCGCCCCAGCAACCGGTGCCACAGCTAGCCATGACGTGGTCTTCGAACAGGCTCAGCCCGTCGTCATCGGTGAGCATGACCTGTGAGCTGGCTTCGAAGACGTTGCTCAGGCCCCGAACCTCGACCGGGCTGGTCACCGGCTCGCCCCAGGCGGGGGAGTCGACGAACACCGGGGGAAGCAAGTCGTAGTAATCGCCCCGCTCCTGAGGCCCGTCCAGCTCGATGCCCTCCGAGGAGAACACCGTCACCGGCTCGCCCTCGATGCTGAAGGCGACCTGGTCGATATCGGGGAGACGGGTCAGGGTGTACACCACCTGGGCAAGCCGGGCGAACATGGCGAAGCTGCCGCCACCGTCGTCGTACTCGGCACTCAGGTCGACGGTGCCAACCCCTTCCTCGACCGTGATCCCGAGCAGAGAAGTCCCCACGGGGATGGCGGTGGATATGGAAGGAGTGCCCTCAGTCTCGTCTGGGCCGGGGCCCTGCAACAGCAACTCGACCACGAGCTCGGCTTGGTCGCCCGACTCGGGAGCCTCGCGATAGACGGGCACGAGGAAAGGCCCGGGGGACCCGTCTTCGGCATCGAGCTCTTCGAGCAGGAAGTAGACGACTTGGCCGGCGCCTTCACCCTCGGTGGTGGTCGTGGTCGCCGCGTTGGTGGTCGTGGTCGCCGGGGTCGCGGTCGACGTGGTCATCGCCATGGTGGAAGTGGTCGTCGCTGTGCCGGCAGTGGTATCGCCGCTCTCCCCGTCACCGCAGGCGGCCAGGATCAAGGCCAGGATGGTCATGGAGACGAGGACACGGCGCGAGTTGGCGCTCTGTCTCATGACACCATCATGCGTCGGTGTGGTTGGTCCCGTCCAGGGAACAAGGTCACAGCCTGGGGGGCCGAGTGCGGTGCCTGGCCCGGCACCCGATATGGCGCGGCGGCCGACCTCTCTAACTCAGCCCGTCGTCGACCTCGACGTCTTCAGCGACCAGCTCGATTCCGGCCGAGGCGGCTTCCACGCTGAGCAGGCGCATGAAGTCCTCATCGCCATGGCCCCTGCCGATCATGGCCATGATCATCTGGTGGACCAGGGCGGCGGTAGGAAGGGGCACGTCGAAGTCCCGCCCCGCTTCCAGCCCCAGTTCGAAGTCCTTTCTCAGCAGATGCCCGGTGAAAGAGGGGGTGAAGTCGAGATTGACGATGGCCGGGGTCTTGTACTTGGTGAAGGTGGAGCCCATCACGCTCATGTTGATGAACTCCATGTAGTCGGCCCTGGAGACGCCGGCGCGTTCGGCGAGCACGGCCGTCTCCGCCAGGGTCTGGCTGACGATCCCGAGCATCAGGTTGTGGCAGATCTTGACCAGGCGGGCTGCGTCGCCCTCTCCGACATAGGACACCCCTTTGCCGAACATCTCGAGAAGGGGGCGCGCCTTGTCGAAGGCGGTGATCGGGCCGGACGCCACCACGGCCAGCTGTCCCGACTTCACGACCTTGGGGTTGCCGCTCACCGGGGCCGCGAGCAGCTCCGACCCGCGCTCGGCGGCTGCCTGTCGCACCTCTTCGGAGGCGTCGGCGGAGACGGTCGACGAGTCGATCAGGACCTGAGGGCTGACACCGGAGACCGAGAACAGACCGTCGGGGCCGGTGGTGACGCTGCGGAATGCAGCAGGGTCAGAGACCATGGTGACGACGAAGTCACGATCGGCCAGCTTGGCCGGGCTGTCGGCGACGGTCGCCCCCAACTCGGCCAGTTCGGTCACCTTGTCCCTGGTTCGGTTGTACACCGTGAGATCTACACCGGCAGATAGCAACCGGTGACAGAGGGCAAGACCCATCCGCCCAACCCCGATCCAGCCGACCGTCATGTCCGACACTTCCACATCCTGACTCTGCAAACGATTGTCATACTAGGCCACCAAGAGCCCGATTGACCAGCCCCACCGAGAGAGGAACGAGCCCTGCACTTAAGGCCTCACTTTGCACCGCGACACACTTCGGCGAAGTCGTAGCCCAGATCGGTGAGAAGCACCCAGGCCGCATTGCGGCCGGGCCCGCCTGACACCGAGGGCCCGGGATGGGTGGTCGAACCGGTTTGAAAGAGCCCGGGAATGGGAAGTCGATGCTGGGCCCAGCCCGGGACCGGTCGCAATGGCCCACTCTGGGCGGGATCCTGGTCCCCGCCATGACACGAGCCATGCCAATTGTGCGCGTTGGTCCTCTCCAGGTCGAGCGGGCTCTTGATGTTGGAGGCGAGGATGGTCTCCGGGGTGAGGTTGGGGGCGAACCGGCGGAGGTGGTCCAGGTCCCCGGCCGCTACCTCCTCCCTGATCTGATCCCAATGCTCCGGGCCTTCCGGCAGCTCATAGGGCTGCATCCCGACCACCTTCAGGGTGTGTCCGCCCTCGGGGGCCCGACCCGGGTCGGCGACGGTGGGACAGAGCACGAGGAGCGGGGGGTCCTCCAGGTCGAGACGCCGATGAAGGAAGTCGTGGCCGACCCGGAGCATCCGCTCGGTCGAGGTGGGCAACCCGGCGGCCACGGCCGTTTGCCCGGAGCCGGAGGTGGAGTAGATGGGAGGGACGGTGGTGGCGTAGTGCGACGCCATCATCGATATACCCGCCCGCCAGGTCTCCACTCCGATCCGAAACTCCTCGTCCCAGCAGTCGGCGGGCGCCATTTCGACCAGGTGCTTGATGTGGATCGTGGAGAGGACCGCCTTTCCCGCCCGGAAGCTCTCCCCGGTGTCGGTCTCGACCCCGACACAGCGTCCGTTCTCCAGGATCAGCCCCGACACCTTCCGACCGGCCAGGACGGTCCCCCCGCCCTCCTCGATCAGCCGAACCAGCGCCACGGGCAGCGCCCCCGAGCCGCCTCGCGGGATCACCCATGAGTCGGTCTGGCGACCGTAGGCCAGGGAGAAGGCGAGTGTGCCGGTACCGGGTCGCTCCGGCGGTTGCATCGTCATCATCGCCATCCAGAGCATGAAGGTGCGGGTGTGCTCGTCCTCGAACTCGCGCTCGATGATGTTCCACGCACTCTCTCGATTGCGACGCAGCCAGCGTCCCCCATCGCTTCTGTCGGCGAGTCTCTGGTCGAGGCTCGGCCCGAACCCGACCGGGGTGTAACGGGCAGCGCCGAACACTCCCTTGATCTCCTCGTACTCCTTCATCATTCCCCGGTAGGCGTCGCCGTCGGAGGAGGAGAAACGCGCCATCTCGGCCACGGTCTGGTCCAGATCCCGCCACATGGTGATCGAGGTGCCGTCCGGGAAGGGAACATGGATGACCGGATCGGGGTGGATGTACTCCAGGCCGTAGGAGCCCAGGTCGAGCTCGTTGTGGCGCAGAGTCGGGCTGGCCTGGATCAGGTTGTGGGCCGTCGAGCAGGTGTCGTGCCAGTACCCGGGCAGGGTCAGCTCCTCGGTGGCGGTGTCCCCCCCGATGACCGGGCGCGCCTCCAGGACGAGACAGCGAAGACCGGCCCGGGTGAGATAGGCGCTGGCGATGAGGCTGTTGTGCCCGGCGCCGGCGACGACCACGTCGTAATCGGCGGCCACGACTCAGTCCCGGTCTCTCGACAAGGCTCGGTCTGTCCTTCCACCCTCATGTGCCGGCACGGCGATCGACTCTAGCAATCGTTTGTGGTGGCCGACCACCGGGACGACGGACGGGTGATCAGGTAGGGGCGGGGCCCGTGGAGCGTCGCACCACCAACGAGGGGGCCAGCTTGATCGACACCGCCCCCGGCCCTTTCGCATCATCGAGCAGCTCGAGCATGAGGTCGGCCGCCCTCACCCCGATCTGGTAGTGAGGGATCTGCACCGTGGTCAGGGGCGGCGAGAGCTTGTCGGCGAATGGCATGTCGTTGTAGCCGGTCACCGACACCTCTCCTCCGATGGAGCGGCCGGTGTCGTTGAGCACGTCGTAGCAGCCGATGGCGATCAGGTCGTTGGCGGCCACGACCGCGGTGAAGTCGGCGCGCCGATCGAGGATCGACCAGAACGCCTTGGCGCCCGGATCCTCGTGGTACCAGTCGGCGAAGCTGACCAGGTTGGGGTCGATGTCGAGACCCATGATCTTCATCCAGGCCACGAAGCCCTGATAGCGGTCGAGGCCGGTGGAGAGGTCCTGAGGGCCGCCGACATGTGCGATCCGGGTGTGTCCCAGCTCTA
This sequence comes from Acidimicrobiia bacterium, assembly GCA_035462285.1. GTDB lineage: Bacteria > Actinomycetota > Acidimicrobiia > Spongiisociales > ZC4RG35 > JARDZU01. The sequence goes on along the minus strand of DATHUL010000138.1, from coordinate 4,603 downwards.
CCAGATGCCTGACGGCCAGACCGATGCCGGCATGGTCGTCGGTCGTCACCGACGGCACGGCGTGGTCGTCCACGGTTCGGTTGACCAGCACCAGTGGCAGCTCGGATGCGAGCAAATCGTCGATCGCCGGTGTCTCCCGGTGCGCGGTGGCCAGGATCAGCCCGTCGACGCGGCGGTTCATCATCGAGGCGATCAGATGCGCCTCCCGTTCGCGGTCATTGTCGGTGTTGCCCAGGATCAGGGTGTAGTCCGCCGAGCCCAATGCGTCCTCCACGCCACGGACGATCGGCGGGAACAGGGGGTTGGTCAGGTCGGGGAGAAGCATCCCTATGGAGAAGGTCTTGTTTGTCTTCAGCCCGCGGGCCAGGGAGTTTGGTCGGTAGCCCAGTGCCTTGGCCGCCGCGGTGACACGTTCCGTGGTGCCCGCGTTGACCAGGTCCCGGGTGGCGGGGTTCAACGCACGCGAGGCGGTGGAAGGATGGACACCGGCCCTGTCCGCCACTTCCCTGAGTGTCACCGCTCGCTGCATGCGGGGAGTCTACAAACAGAAGCAACTGCGGGCCCGCCGGGCCTTCCACCGCGGGCGGTAACGTCGCGCGGTGAGGTGGACCGACCAACGCAGCCGTCTCACCGCGGTGCTCTTCGGCGGGGTGGCCCTGGGGTCGACGGCACACATCGCCGCGGTCACCGTCTCCACCCTCGCCGTCGACGAGATCACCGGGTCGTCCACCCTGGCCGGGGTGCCGTCGGCGAGCGCGGTGGTGGGAACCGCGCTGGGGACGAGCCTGCTCACCCTGTCCATGGCCCGGCGGGGTAGACGGCCGGGGCTGATCTGGGGATACATCGTCGCCGCGTCCGGGGCGATCGCCAGCCTCTTTGCCATGGCAACGCTCTCTTTCCCGCTCCTCATCGCCGGCATGGCCCTGCTCGGTGTCGGCAACGCCTCCAACGCCTTGGCCCGGTACACCGCGGCAGACATGCATCCCCCCGACCGGCGAGGCGCCGCCTTGGGGATCGTGGTCTGGGCCAGCACGGTGGGCTCGGTGCTGGGGCCCGCCTTGTTGCAGCCCTCGGGGCGGGTCGCCCTCGACCTCGGTCGCTCCGAGCTGGCCGGTGGCTACCTGGTCAGCCTCACCTTCCTCGTTCTCGCACTTCTCCTCTATGTCGTGGCGCTGCGCCCCGACCCGGCATCGCTTGCGGAAGCGGCATCGGGAGTGCCCCGGGTACGGGGCGACCTCTGGGCCGCCCTCCGGATGCCGCAGGTGCGGGTGGCGCTGACCGCCATGGTGACCGGGCAGGTGGTGATGGTGATGATCATGACCGCCACCCCTCTTCATCTTCGTCATCATGGATCGGACCTCGGCATCGTCGGTCTGGTGATGAGCGCGCACACACTGGGCATGTTCGCCCTCTCCCCGATCACCGGGCGTCTGGTCGATCGTTACGGGGGGACCGGCGTGGCCCTGGGCGGGGTGGGTTTGCTCGGTCTCTCCGCGCTGGCCGCGGCCTCCGCCCCGAACCAGTCGACCGCCCTTCTCCTCGTCACCCTGTTCGCCCTCGGCTTTGGCTGGAACCTCGCCTTCGTGTCGGGTAGCTCGCTCCTCACCGGGGGGATGGGAAGCGAGCTTCGTGCCCGTCTCCAAGGGAGGGTCGACTCGATCGCATGGGGCTCGGGGGCTCTGGCGAGCATCACCTCGGGTGTGGTGTATCAGGCGACGGACTACCGGGTGACCTCCTTGATCGGGCTGGTCCTGTTGGTCCTCCCCGCCGTGATCATCGGTCGCCGCCGGCGGCTGGTGACGCCGGCGGAGGTGTGAAGCCGACGCAATCCGGGTCGAGGTCGGCGACGCGGGAGCAACCGATCAGGGCCATCGTCCGCCTCATCTCCGACGAGAGCAGTTCCAGGACTTGGTCGACCCCCGCCTCTCCGGCCGCTCCCAGCCCGTAGAGGTAGGCGCGGCCGCTCATGCACGCCGTGGCGCCGAGCGCCAGGGCCTTGACGATGTCGCTGCCCCTCCGCACTCCGCCGTCACTTATGATCTCGACGCGATCACGCACCGCGTCGACGACTGCGGGCAAGAGGTCCACGGGAGCAGGTGCCGAGTCGAGTTGGCGCCCACCGTGATTGGAGAGGGCAATGGCCTCGACCCCCTCGTCGGCGGCGATGAGGGCGTCGTCCACGGTCTGGATCCCCTTGAGGACTATCGGTCCCTGCCATAGGGAGCGAAGCCAGGCGACATCCTTCCAGGAGAGGCCGGGGTCGAACTGACGAGCAACGTACTCGGCCAGTGACACCGCTTCGGCGCCGTCACCGACCGAGCGACCGGCCACGTTGGCAAAAACGATCGGTTCCGACCGGATGAACTGCCAGGTCCAACCCGGGTGAGCGATCCCGTCGACGACGGTGGACAGCCCGAGCTTTGGGGGCAGGGTGAACCCTCGCCGCACGTCCCGCTCACGTTTTCCCAGCACGGCGGTGTCCACCGTGAGGCACAGGGCCTCGTAGCCGGAGGCGGCAGCGCGCTGGACCATCTCGGCCACCAATTGCCTGTCCTTCCAGACGTAGACCTGGAACCACAGCCTCCCCGAGCTGACCGCCGCCACCTCCTCGATGGAGCGGGTTCCCAGGGTGGAGAGGGTGTACGGGAGGCCGGCTCGGGCCGCGGCGCGGGCCACGGCCAGCTCACCGGCGGGGTCGGCGATGCGGGTGAACCCGGTCGGGGCCAGAACCAGGGGGAAGGGCATGGCTCTTCCGAACAGGGTGGACGACGTGTCGATCTCGCCCACGTCCCGCAGCACCCGGGGGCGGAAGGTGAGTCTTCGGAAGGCGTCGACGTTCGATGCCAGGGTCAGCTCGTCCTCGGCGCCGCCGTCGATGTAGTCGAAGACTCCCCGGGGAAGACGTCGTCGGGCGATGGTGCGCAGATCGGCGACCGAGACCCCCTTGCGGAGCCGGCGCCGGGTCGGCCGAAGCTCGAGTCTGCGGAACCGAAGCAGGCGAAGCGACCCGAATCGAACTCTGCTGGATCGGGGCGTCACGAGGAGGACAGGGTAGATCGAGCATCGGGGCCGGCCAACGGGTCACACCGCGGCCGATGAGGGGTATGGTCGGTTCCGTCGACTATGACCCAGAACTCGAACCTCATCACGCCATCCCCGAAGACCCGAATCGGCATCAACGGCTTCGGGCGGATCGGTCGCTGTACCTTCAAACAGTTCCTGGCCGACGATCGTTTCGAGGTGGCCGGGGTCAACGACCTGGCCGAGCTCGATGAGCTGGCCTACCTGCTCAAGTACGACTCGGTCCACGGCTGGTACCCGCGCAAGGTGTCGACGTCGGGAGACCGGCTCGTGGTCGACGGGACCGAGATCCCCTTCACCCAGGAGCGCGACACGACCAAGCTCCCCTGGGGCGATCTCGGTGTGGACGTGGTCATCGAATCCACCGGAGCGATGCGCTCCCGTTCCGACTCGGCGGGCCATCTCGAGGCCGGTGCCTCGCGCGTGGTGATCTCGGCGCCTTCCGACGACGCCGATGCGACCTTCGTCTTCGGAGTTAACGAGGAGACATACGACCCCGACAACCACTTCGTGGTCAGCAATGCCTCGTGCACGACCAACTGCCTGGCCCCGGTGGCCAAGGTCCTCTCCGACAGTTTCGGTGTGGAGCATCTGATGATGACCACGATCCATGCCTACACCAGCAGCCAGTCGCTGATGGACATGCCGACCCGGAAGCGGCGACGGGGCCGGGCCGCGGCTTTGTCGATCATCCCGACCACCAGCGGCGCCACCAAGGCCACGGCGGTGGTCATCCCCGAGCTGGAAGGTCGGATGGACGGCATCGCCTTTCGGGTGCCGGTCGAGGACGGGTCGGTGACCGACATCACCGCCGTGCTCGATCGTTCGGTCACCGTCGAAGAGGTCCACTCAGCCCTGAACGCGGCGGCGGAAGGGCGGATGAAGCGGGTGCTCCGGGTCACCGAGGAGGCCCTGGTCTCCCGTGACATCATCGGGGACCCACACTCCTCCATAGTCGACGCCGAGTCGACCATGGTGCTGCGTGACAGAGTGGTGAAGGTCGTCTCCTGGTACGACAACGAGTGGGGCTACTCGGCCCGGATGGTCGACATCGCCGCCGTCGTCGCCGGCTGAGGGCCAAGCCGACGAAGCCAGCTCAGCCTTCCTCTTCGATCTCCTCTATGAACCGGACCGTGGCCTCGAGCACTCGGGCGGGTTGAGCCAGATGGGGGGAGTGACCGCAATCTTCGAGGAGCAGACGCTGCACCGGGCCGCTGACCCCGCGTTCGATCGCATCGAGCTGGGCGAGCGTGCCGTATTCGTCGTCGTGACCCTGGATGAGGAGGGTGGGGCAGTCGATCCCGGGAAGGAAGCCCTCGATGGTCCAATCGCTGAAGACCGGGTCGAGCCAGATGTCGCTCCAGGCGTGGAAGGTCGAGTGGGGGTCGCGGTGGTGACGGGCCATCCGTTCCGGGAGATCGGTGGTCTCGAATCTCTCCAGGGCGGCTTCGATCCCCTCGATCGACTCCGGTTCGACGAACACGTGCGGGGCGAGCAAGACCAAACCCGACACCTGATGTCC
>DATHUL010000137.1:0-8989 GCA_035462285.1 Acidimicrobiia bacterium | reverse complement strand
GTGATCGCCACGGTCGGGTCGGCCTGGGGCTACATCTCGGCGTTCTGGCACACGGTCCGCTCGGAGCCGACGCGCGCCCGAACGTGAAGGTGGCACTGACCGGCGGCAGTGGAGTCGTGGGACGGCCCCTGGTCCGGCATCTGGTCGAGGGAGGCCATCAGGTGCAGGCACTGGCTCGCTCGCCGGACTCGGCCCTCGCCCTGGAACATCTCGGGGCACGACCGATGATCGGGGACGTGCTCGACCGGGACAGCCTTGATCCCCTGGTGGCGGGGGCGGACCGCGTCTTCCATGTCGCCGGGGTCAACGAGATGTGCTCCACCGACCCGGGGCAGATGGACAGGGTCAACATCGAGGGGACTCGCAACGTGGTAGCGGCGTGCCGGGCGGGCGGGGTCGGCCGGCTGATCCACACCTCTTCGGCTGCCACCATCGGGGAGCGGCCAGGGACCGTGGGCAGCGAGACGAGCCCGCACCGGGGCAGCTACCTGTCCCGGTACGAGCGATCCAAGCACCTGGCCGAGCAGGCGCTCTTCGATGAATGCGGCTCCCTCGATGTCGTCGCGGTCAACCCCTCGTCGGTGCAAGGCCCGGGCCGGGCGTCGGGGACGGGCCGGCTGATCCTCGACCTGCTCAACGGCCGACTACCGGTACTGGTGGAGTCGAGGGTCTCGATCGTCGACATCGACGATTGTGCCCGGGGTCACATCCTCGCCGCCGAGCACGGCCTCCCCGGTGAGCGGTACTTGCTGAGCGGGGCCAGCTTCGGGATGGCCGAGGTCCTCGATCTGCTCGCCGAGGTGACCGGGCGGCGGTCCCGCCCCCGATTCGTCTCCGGCAGCCTGGCCTCGGCCGGGGCAACCGCGGTCGAGCTCGTGGCGAGGCTGACCGGCCGCCGTCCCAGGGTTTGCCGGGAGATGATCCGTGTCCTTCGCGCCGGCCACGACTACGACGGGAGCCGGGCGACCCGGGAGCTGGGGCTCGACTACACGCCGCTTCGGACCACCATCCGGCGAACCGTCGACTGGTTCGAGGAGCAGGGTCTGCTCCCCTGAGTCGCTGGGTACCATCGGTCGGTGGTCGCTCCACTCGCACCCCTCCTCGGCGGATGGCGCTCCGCCCCGTTACCCGACCTCCACGGCACCTGGTCAGTGGCCCCGGGCGGGCGCGCCTTTGCCATCGCCGGTCTCGTCGAACGGCTCGGCTCGCCGTTGCTGGTGGTGGTGCCGGGAGAGAGGGACGCCGAGGAGCTGGCCGACGACATCTCCCTGTTCACCGACGGGGTGCTACTGGCGCCGGCATGGGAGACCCTGCCCTTCGAGCACGTCTCGCCCAACATCGCCACCATGGCACACCGTTCCCAGGCGCGTCATGCCCTCGAGCAGAGGGGCCGGGTCGTGGTCGTGGCCAGCGTGCGGGGTGCGATCCAGAGACTGAGCCCGTCCCCCTACGCCCCGCTGAACCTCGGCCCTGGGGACGAGATCGTCATGGACGACCTGGCCCGGGCGCTGGCCGATCTCGGTTACGGACGCACCGATCGTGTCGAGAGCCGTGGCGAGTTCGCCATTCGAGGCGGGATTGCCGACGTGTTCCCCGCCCAGATGGAAGGGCCGGTGCGTCTCGACTTCTGGGGTGATCAGATCGAAGAGGTCAGAGGGTTCTCGGTGGCAAGCCAGCGCTCGGAGGAGCCGCTTGCCCGGATGGTGGCGTATCCCGCCCGCGAGGTGCGGCCAGATCCGGCCATCCGGGCCAGGGCGGCGCAGCTGACCCGGACCGAGCCGTGGAGCGCCTCGACCTGGGATCGGATCGTAGAGGGCCAGATCTTCCCGGGCATCGAGTCCTGGCTCCCCTGGCTGGCCGAGCCGGTCTCGCTGATCCACACCCTGCCCTCTGTCGCCGACCTGATCCTGGTCGACCCGAGCCGGGCCTTCGATCGAGCGCGCGACCTGATCAAGGAGGAGTCGGAGCTGGCCGCGGCCCTGGCCCCGACCTGGGGGGAGCAGGCGCCTCGGGCCGGGGCTCATCCCGCCTTGTTCCTCGACCTCGAGGAGAGCCTCTCCGGCCGTGCCTATCTGGGCATGCCCCCCTCACCGACCGGCCCGGGCCACACCGCACTCGAGGTCAGGGCCTTCGACGCGGTGCCCGGGGACCCGGAGTCGGTGACCACCGGGTTGAGCCGTCTCCTGGCCCGGGGAATGACGACAGTGGTGGCCATGGACGGCGATGTCGCCGCCGAGCGGGTGGCAGGCGCCCTGGCCGAGCAGGGTCTCGCCCTCGAGCGGCTCCAGACCCTGGACACGGCCCGTTCGGCGGTGGTCCCGGTGGGCATCCACCGCGGCTTCGTCGCTCCAACCATCGGGGTGGCGGTGCTGGGGGAGCAGGAGATAGCCGGGCGGCGACGTGCCCATCGACGAATCGGAAGGGCGCGGGGTGCCGTCTCGCAGCAGTATCGCGACCTGACCGAGGGCGATTACGTGGTCCACCACCAGCATGGCATCGGCCGGTTCGAGGGTCTCGTCTCCCGGACCATGGCCGGGATCGAGCGCGACTACCTGGTCATCGCATATGCCGGGGAGGACCGGCTCTACGTCCCGGTCGACCAGCTCGCCGCAGTCCGTCGCTACACCGGCGGCGAGCAGCCCCGCGTCTCCCGGATGGGGGGAAAGGACTGGTCGGAGCAGAAGACCAAGGTGCGCAGGGCGGTCGCCGCCGTCGCCCAGCAGGTGGTCGAGCTGCATCGTCGCCGGGCATCCGCCCTCGGGCACAGCTACGACCCGGACACCCCGTGGCAGAGGGAGATGGAAGGGGCCTTCCCCTACGAGGAGACCCACGACCAGCTTCAGGCGATCGTCGACGTGAAGAACGACATGGAGTCGGGCCGGCCCATGGACCGGCTCGTGTTCGGAGATGTCGGCTACGGGAAGACCGAGGTGGCGATCAGGGCCGCGTTCAAGGCGGTCCAGGCCGGGAAGCAGGTGGCGGTGCTGGCCCCGACCACGCTGCTCGCCCAGCAGCACCACCAGACCTTCGCCGAGAGATTCCAGACCTACCCGGTTCGGGTCGAGGCCCTGTCCAGGTTCCTCACCTCGAAACAGCAGAAAGCGGTGGTGGCCGGTCTCACCACCGGTGAGGTCGACGTCGTCATCGGCACTCACCGGCTGCTCTCCGACGACATCCACTTCAAGGACCTCGGTCTGCTCGTCGTCGACGAGGAGCAGCGGTTCGGGGTGTCGGCCAAGGACGCGATCAAGAGGCTGAAGGTCGGAGTCGACGTCCTCACCCTGACCGCCACCCCGATCCCGAGAACGTTGGAGATGGCGTTGACCGGGATCCGCGACGTCTCCCACATCAGGACCCCGCCCGAGGACCGCCATCCCATCCTCACCTATGTCGGGCCCTACGACGAGCAGGCGGTGTCGGCCGCGATCCGGCGCGAGATCCTGCGGGAGGGCCAGGTCTTCTACGTGCACAACCGGGTCCAGTCGATCGATCGGGCGGTGGCCCGCCTCCAGGAGCTGGTCCCCGACGCTCGGTACGTCGTCGCCCATGGGCAGATGTCCGAGGGCCAGCTGGAACAGGTGATGATCGACTTCTGGAACCAGGAGTACGACGTGATGGTTGCCACCACCATCATCGAGTCGGGGCTCGACCTTCCCACGGTCAACACCTTGATCGTGGAGCGTGCCGACCTGCTCGGCCTCGCCCAGCTCTATCAGCTGAGGGGCCGGGTGGGGCGCTCCGACCAGAGGGCCTATGCCTATCTGTTCCACCCCGCCGACCAACCGCTGACCGAAGATGCCCATCGACGGCTGGAGGCGATCGGGGAGGCGACCGATCTCGGCTCCGGATTCCAGCTCGCCCTGCGTGATCTGGAGATCAGGGGCGCCGGCTCGATCCTGGGCGAGGTGCAGAGCGGCCATATCGCCGCGGTCGGTTTCGATCTCTACGCCGAGCTGGTGGCAGAAGCGGTCTCCGAGCTCGAAGGCCGGGAGCCGGTGACCTCGCCGCAACGCGAGGTCCGGATCGACCTACCGGTGGATGCCCATCTCCCCGAAACCTATGTCGGCGACCAGGAGCTCAGGCTCGAGGCCTATCGGCGTCTCGCCACCACGACCACGGCGGACGAGGTGGCCGACGTAGCCGCCGAATGGGTAGATCGGTTCGGCCCGCTCCCCCCTGCCGCCGAGGCCCTGGTGTCGCTGGCCCATCTCAGGGTGGAGGCTCTCCGGGTCGGTCTCGACGAGGTGGTCCAGCTCCGTCACGAGATCAGGATGGGCCCGGTCGATCTCAAGCCGTCCCAGGAGGTGCGTCTCAAGCGGCTCCAGCCAAGATCGGTGCTCAACGCACAGGAGGGGGTCATCTTCATTCCCGCCCCGCGCGACCTGGTCCCGAGTCTGATCGCCTTTCTCCAGGCGATGTGGGAATGAGCCATAGGCCATAAGCCACAGGCGATAAGCCAAGACGCGCTCTGGCCTATGGCCTATGGCCTATTGCTTGTTGCCCTCCGGTTTCACCTAAGATCCGTGTCTCCCGTTGAGGACCCCCTTGAAGAAGCTCCTACCATCACTTCTGCTCCTGGCCGCGCTCACACTCGCTGCCTGCGGTGGCGGCTCGGGCGCGGTGGCGGCCACCGTCAACGGCGAAGACATCACCGTGGGCGATATCGAGGCCCTGATCGACACCGGGGAGGAGTCCACCATCCCCAAGGAGACCTTCAGCCAATTCCTGGGGTTCGACATCCAGTGGCGCATCGTGGGCATGGCCGCCGAGGAGGAGTTCGACATCGTGGTCAGTGACGAGGAGGCGGCCGTCGAGGCCGACGCCATCTTCGAGGCGAATGGCCAGGACATGACACGTGAGGAGTTTCTCCAGGCGAACGGCGTGACCGAGCGTTTCCTTCTCCAGGTCGCCCGACAACAACTTCTCGACACACGGATCCGCGAGGTACTCGGCGACGACATCGAGCCACCGACCCAGGAGGAGATCGACGGGGTGATCGCCGAGGCCGAGGCGTTGTATTGCGCCTCCCACATCCTGGTTGCCACCGAGGCCGAGGCAGTCGACGCCCTGGCCCGCATCCAGGGCGGCGAGGAGTTCACCGCGGTTGCCGCCGAAGTGTCCACCGATACCGGCAGCGGAGCCCAGGGTGGGGACCTCGGTTGCTCGCCGGCGGAACGTTTCGTCGCCGAATTCGCCGAGGCATTGACGACCGCTGAGGTCGATGTCCCCACCGATCCGGTCGAGAGCGAGTTCGGCTTCCACCTCATCCTGCTCAGAGAGGACGAGTTGCCCACCGAGGACGAGGTGATCGAGGCGCTGACGACCCAGGGTGTCGGCGAGGTCACCAACGCCTGGTTCATCGAGAAGGTGGAGGCGGCCGAGGTCAGCGTCGACGAGAGCTACGGCACCTGGCAGACCAGCCCGCCACAGGTGGTCCCACCCACCGAGTGATAACGGTCATCGGTCTGGGCCCCGGCGACTTCGACCGGATACCTTCGACGGTCCGTTCCGTCCTCCTCGACCCGATGGCCACCGTGGTCCTCCGCACCGCGAGCCATCCGGCCGCCGAACAGCTTGCTGCCTTGCGCCAGGTGACCACTTGTGACGATCTGTACGACAGTCACGACACCTTCGACGAGGTCTACCGGGCCATCACCCATCGGGTTCTGGACGCCTCCAAGTCGGGGCCTGTGGTCTATGCGGTGCCGGGAAGCCCTCTCGTCGGGGAGTTCACGGTGCGAATGCTGCTCTCGTCGGGCTCCGAGATCGAGCTGATCCCGGCCGAGTCGTTCGTGGACGCGGTCCTGGTCGAGATGGGCTACGACCCCTTCGACAGGGGTCTGCAGATCCTCAACGGGCACGAGCTGCCCCAGCCGCTGGTCCTGGACAAGCCGACCATCGTCGGGCACCTCGACCGGCCCGAGATCCTGGCCGAGGTGGCGGCCCAGATCGCCCGGGTCCTCCCCGAGGAGGCCGTGGTCACCGTGCTGGCCGGTATCGGGGCAGCCGACGCGGTTCGGGTCGACGTGGCGCCCGACCACATCGATCCGGAGATGGCCGGTCTTCGCACCTCCCTCTTCGTCGACTCCACCCCCGGCGGCTTGATCGGGGCGGTGCGAACCATGTCCATCCTCCGGGGAGAGTGCCCCTGGGACCGGGAGCAGACCCATCAGAGCCTGGTCAAGTACCTGGTCGAGGAGACCTACGAGTTGATCGACGCGGTGGGCCGGCTCGGGACCGGCGAGCCCGACTGGGTCGGCTATGCCGAGGTGGAGGACGAGCTCGGCGATGTCCTGCTGTCGGTCCTGTTCCATGCCGCCATCGCCGGAGAGAAGGGCGCCTTCGACATCGACGACGTCGCCGAGGTGCTGCGTCAGAAGCTGGTGCGGCGTCATCCTCACGTCTTCGGCGAGATCGATGCCACCTCAGCGGCCGAGGTGAAGAGGAACTGGGACCAGATCAAAGACGAGGAACGTGGTGAGGCCCGCCGGTCGCAGATGGACGGGGTCCCCACCGGGATGCCGGCCCTCCAACGCGCCGCCAAGATCCAGAACCGGGCGGGCAAGGTGGGGTTCGACTGGGCGGAGGCGGCGGAGGTGATTCCAAAGGTCAGGGAGGAGGTCGATGAGCTGGAGGCGGCGCTGGGAGACCCGGAGCAGGCGCACTCGGAGCTGGGCGACGTCCTCTTCTCGGTGGTCAACCTCGCCCGTCATCTCGGGCTGGACGGTGAGCTCGCTCTGCGTGGCGCTATCGACCGCTTCGAGGCGCGGTTTCGGTCCATGGAGGCGGTGGGGCCGATCACCGGTCTCTCCCTCGAGGAGATGAATCGCCGCTGGGACGAGGCCAAGGGCGGGGGGTAATCGCTGGGCTGTCCCGAGACGGCTGGTAGTTTGGCGGTCCAGCCGAACCGGGGAATCGCACCACCAATGACCCAGCCCACGATCGAGCGCATCGTCGCGCGTCAGGTACTCGACTCTCGAGGCAATCCCACCGTGGAGGCCGAGGTCTTCACCACAGAGGGCGGCTTTGGCCGCGCCATCGTTCCGTCGGGGGCTTCGACCGGCGCCCTGGAGGCGGTGGAGCTGCGCGACGGCGGAAACCGGTGGAACGGCAAGGGGGTGACCCAGGCACTGTCGAACATACGGGACCGGATCGCCCCGGCCCTGACCGGGCTCGACGTCACCGGTCAGGAGCACATAGACCAGGTGATGATCGATCTCGACGGGACAACCACCAAAGGCGACCTGGGGGCCAATGCCATCCTCGCCGTCTCCATGGCGGTGGCCCGGGCCGCATCGGTGGTCGTTGGCCTCCCCCTCTACCGATACCTGGGTGGCCCCTCCTCCCGGTTGCTGCCCGTTCCCTGCCTCAACGTCCTCAACGGAGGGGTCCATGCCGCCAACTCGGTCGATATCCAGGAATTCATGGTCGTCCCCGCCGGTCTCCCCTCCTACTCCGAGGCGCTACGGGCCGGGGTCGAGGTCTATCACGCCCTGAAGCAGGTGTTGAGCGGTCGGGGGCTGAGCACCAACGTGGGCGACGAGGGAGGGTTCGCCCCCGACCTGCCCACCAACGAGGCCGCCCTCCAGCTCCTGGTCGAGGCGATCGAGGTCGCCGGTTACCAGCCCGGCGAGCAGATCTCGCTTGCCCTCGATGTGGCGGCAACCGAGATCCATCGGGAGGGTCGATATCACCTCGAGGGTGGGGAGCTGAAATCCGACGAGATGGTCGACTACCTGGCCGACCTGGTCGATCGCTACCCGCTGGTCTCGGTGGAGGACGGGATGGCCGAGAACGACTGGGACGGCTGGAACGCCATCACCACCCGCCTGGGCGACCGCGTCCAGTTGGTTGGCGACGACCTGTTCGTCACCAACGAGGAGATACTGCGCCGCGGCATCGGCGAAGGCGCGGCCAATGCCATCCTGATCAAGGTGAACCAGATCGGGTCGGTATCGGAGACCCTGCACACGATGAGCACTGCCAGGGGGGCCGGCTTCGGGATGATGATCAGTCATCGCTCCGGGGAGACCGAGGACAGCTTCATCGCCCATCTCGCCGTCGCCACGAATGCCGGTCAGATCAAGACCGGCGCCCCCGCCCGCGGTGAGCGGACCGCCAAGTACAACCAGCTGCTCCGAATCGAGGAGTCACTCGGCGACGAGGCCCGCTTCGCCGGGTGGGACACCTTCCCCCGGTCACGATGACGCTCCTCCGCCGCCCCGGAGTCGCCCTGGTCACCCTCCTCTTCCTCCTGCTCGGCGCCGCCTTCCTCACCCAGGTGGTTCCCTATCGCCAGATAATCGACTCCCAACGACAGGTCGCCTCCGCCCAGGAGCGGCTGGCCTCGCTCGAAGCCGAGAACCAGACTCTGCAGGCGGACGTGGCCGCTCTCAACACCGAGGCGGAGATCGAGAAGCTGGCCCGGGAGAAGCTGGGTTATGTTCGCCCCGGGGAGACCGGGTACATCGTGCTCGATCCGCCCGGCAGCGACCGGGTCGCACCGGTCGATGTCGAGCCATTGGTCGACGAGGACAAGACCTGGGTCGACCAGCTCTGGGAGTTCATCAGTGGCGGGGACCTGGGCTCGTAGACATGACCGCAGCTGACGACCGTCGCGTCGTCGAAGCTCAGATCGGGCGCCCGCTCCGCGCCGATTCAACTCCGGTCTCCCGTTGTCACCTCGGGCTCCCGGTCGTGGTGAGAGTGCCCCCGTTCCTCGACGACGGGACCCCCTTTCCCACCCGCTATTGGCTCACCTGCCCCCTGGCCACGGCACGGGTCGGCCGGCTCGAAGGGGCCGGCGGAATCAGACGGCTGGAGCAGAAGGCCAGGGTCGACCCGGACTTCGGCGCTCGCCTCGGCTCGGCCCACGCCGCCTATGCCGCCGAGAGAGACGCCCTCGTCCCCGAAGACGCCTCCCCGGCGCCATCGGGCGGGGTGGGTGGCACCACGATCGGGAGCAAGTGCCTGCACGCCCACTATGCCC
>DATHUL010000136.1:0-12581 GCA_035462285.1 Acidimicrobiia bacterium | reverse complement strand
GGCGCGCGCCTGGATCTCGGCTTGCTCCTTGTCGTATTGAGTGGCCAGCTCCTTGCATCGCCCGGAGAGCTTGGCGTAGGCGGCCTGCTCCGCCTCCATAGCCGACTCCTGGCTGTTTCTGGCGTCGAGCTTTTGCGACTCGACCACCTCCAGCTCGACCCGGGTGTCGTCGAGTTGTGCGTTGAACCGGGTGAGCTCGCCACGCGCCGCGACCAGCTCGTCGAGTGTCTGCTGACCGCCGGTGGCGGCGGCGGTGAGGAACTCGGACGTGGTCATGTACTCGTCCACTGACGAGGCGGAGAAGATTATCCCCGGGCTGGCCAGCCCTCCCCGCATGTAGAGCTCGACCGCCTGCTCTTCGATCTCGGCCTGGATTTGCTCCAACTGCTCGCTGTGGCTGGTCACCGAGCCGGAGACGGCGTCCTGTTTCCGCACCACCCGATCGACCTCGACGACGGCTGCCTCGTACTCGGTGGCCGCCTCCTGGAAGGCTGCCTGGGCCGCCCGGTACTCGTCGAGTTGAGCCCGGGACTGGGCGCAGGCCTCCTCGACCTGGGACTTGGTGACAGCCTGGACGACGACGGGGAAGAGCACGGCGGTCAGCCCGACGAGAGTGAGGAGGCTGACGACGCGAAGCGACGTCCTGGTTGCGCGCATCGGCGGAGAGGTTAACCCCTGCCGGTGTCTTTCTCTAGACGCCTGGGCCGGGGCGCTCGGCCGGGCCGGGTCTCCGGTCTACAAGACCAGGAGGAGCAATGGGTAGTAGATGGTGGCGGCCAGAGCCACGCCATCGAGCGAGACCAGGGCGCCGGGTGGCCGCTCGGTGAGCACGGCGCGACCGGTGCGCAGCATCGAGGAGAGGCCACGCCCGGCGAGAAGGGAGACGGCGATGCCGAGCCCGACGAGGAGATAGGCCACGATGTCCAGATCCCAGATCAACGCTGCCGCCACCGCGGCCAGGACCGCTCCCAGTGCGGTCACCGAGAAGGCGTCGAGCAGGGGCAACGGCGGCATCCGCTCAACCATGGCGCCAAAGACCATCGCCGCCACAACCGAGACCAGGAATACGTTCGCTGCGCTCGGCTCCGGCGTGTGGGCGGATCGGGCCAGTACCAGGGAGGCAGTGCCCAGACCGGCGAAGAGCGACACCATGACCGGGGGTGTGAACACCTCGACATGTCGAAATTGGGGGAAGGCCACCGCCCAGCCCATGCCCACCACCACCGCCAGGATCAGGGACAGGGCGTATCCCGCCCCGCCGGCGACATGGGCGGCCATGGCCGAGCCGGCCGCGGTGACCACGACCGCCAGAATGGGGAACTCCCGCCCCCGCGCATTGAACGCCGAGCCGAGATCTACCGCCCACAACGCCACGATCAGGACCAGCGCCGCCGCCCATATCTCCTGGCCCTGGGTGTTGGCCAGGATGGCGACGAGTGCGACTGCCAGGGGCAGGAGCCAGATGACGTCGACGGCGGAGAATGTCGTCGTCGGCTGGCCTCCCCCCGAGACCGGGGGTATGAGGACGACCTCGTCGTCGTCGGCGACCGGATCGCCCATGGATGCGGTCTCCCCGTTGACCCAGACCCGTGACGTCTCCACGCCCCGCCGGAAGTCCGGGCCGAACTTCTCCGAGGCGGCCTCGATGACACCCCCCACCGTCTCCGACGGCACGTCCAGCCTCGAGGTGCCGGCGATCTCACGGAGGTTTGCGAAGAGGCGGAGCTTGGCCATGTGCTGACGTTAAAGCGTACCGAGATCACCTCGCGATTCCGGGGTCACTTCGCCTACGCTCGGAACATGGACGACAAGGTGCTGGTGCCGGTCGACGTCCCGCTAGTCGGGGACGATCGCCACAAGAACTGGGCACGGATCGTCGAGTCGGTGGACAACACCAAGGCCTCGGGGTGGGCTTATGAGGGCCCGTTCCTGGCCGTCGGGGGGATCCAGGACGTGCCGATTGGCTCCACCCTGCTCGTGTACGGAGAGCGGGGGTCCCGGGTCAACCCGCAGATCACGGCACGGGTGTACACCGTCAACCCGGACTCGACGCTGAGCCTGGAGGCCGAGGCCAGAGGCAAGGCGTGGGCCAGGACACTGCGCGACCCGGTGGAGAGATGCCTCGGTCGGGACCCGGAGGTCCCCGACCTCTCCTATCTGACCGACCAGCTCCTCGCCGATGAATTGCGTGCCCGAGGATGGAAGGTGGAGCCAGCGTGAAGGCAATCGTGGTTACCGAGCTCGGAGGACCCGAGAGGCTGGAGCTGACCGACCTCGCCGAGCCGGAGCCCGGGCCGGGCGAGCTTCTGGTCGAAGTGGAGGCGGCGGGCCTCAACTTCATCGACGTCTACCACCGCAGCGGTCTCTACGGCCTCGCCCCTCCCTTCACGCCGGGCATGGAGGGAGCGGGCACGGTGCTGGCCGCCGGTTCCGAGGTGAGCGGGTTCGAGGTCGGCGCCAGGGTGGGATGGGCCAATGTGCTCGGCTCCTACGCCCAGCGCCATCTGGTCCCGGCCCAGGTGGCGGTCCCGATTCCCGAAGGGATCGAATCCGCCGTCGTGGCGGCGGTGATGCTCCAGGGGATCACTGCGCACTATCTGGCCATGGACACCTATCCGCTCGCCCCGGGGGAGAGATGTCTGATCCACGCCGGCGCCGGCGGGGTCGGGCTTCTCCTCACCCAGATCGCCAAGATGCGCGGCGCCGAGGTGTTAACCACGGTGGGCAGCGCCGACAAGGTGGAGCTGAGCCGGAAGGCGGGAGCCGATCATGTCATCGTCTACACCGAGACCGAGTTCGATGCTGCGGTGGAGGATCTGGCCGGGCCCAAGGGGCTCGACGTGGTCTACGACGGAGTCGGGGCCGCCACCTTCATGAAGGGGCTCGACCTGATCAGGCCCCGGGGCATGATGGTGACCTTTGGCAATGCCTCCGGCCCGGCCCCGGAGATCTCGCCGCTGGTCCTGATGCAGAAGGGCTCGCTCTATCTGACCAGGCCGACCATGGGCCACTATCTCCAGAGCCGGGAGGAGCTTCTCTCCCGTTGCGCCGACCTGTTCGATTGGATCGAAGCGGGCCGGCTCGAGGTCCGGATCGACCGCGAGTTCCCGCTCGCCGAAGCGGCGGCGGCGCATCGCGCCCTGGAGACGAGGCAGACCACGGGCAAGGTCCTGATCCTGCCTTGACTTCGTCCCGCCCGTTGCGGAGCCGGGTCATCTGGCCGCTGGCCCTGCCCGCGATCCGGGCCGGGGCCAGGATCGCCTGGCGTCTCCGGGTCGACCACGGATCGGGTTTCCCGCCCCCGCCTTTCGTGATGGCGGCGAACCACCACTCGTTTCTCGATCCGCCGCTGGTGGGTGCGGTGTACGGAGCACCCGCCCGTTTCGTGGCCCTCGTCGACCTGTACGGGAATCACCGGTCGCTGGACTGGGCCCTCGACGGTTTCGAGGTGATCACGGTTCGCCGGGGGGGCATCCCGCTCGGGGCGATGCGCCAATGCCTGTCACATCTCTCCGGGGGAGGGGTGATCGGCATGTTCCCGGAAGGGATCCGGGTCGAGCGGTTCGGGGAGGCCGGCTTCAAGCCGGGAGCCGCCTGGCTGGCGGGTCGAGCCGGCGTGCCCCTCGTCGCGGTGGCGGTGAGGGGCACCGACCAGGTCCTCGGCGTGGACAACAAGCTGCATCGGGGCCGGGTCGAAGTGATCATCGGCCCCACCCTCTACCCCACCGGCACCGACCGCGCCGCGGTCACCGACCTCACCCGCCGCTGGGCGGAATGGGTCAGAGAAGCGCTTTCCTAATGCAGGGCGTCACGCATATGTGACGCCCTGCATCGAGAATGGCCGAAGAGAAGACGAATAGGTTGGCCGCCAATGAATGGTCTCGAATACCTCACCGTCTCCCCGCCCAACGCCGCCGTGCCTCTCCGCCATCTCGACGGCCGGCCCCTTCCCCAGGACCGGGTCTACCAGCGCAACAGCTTTGCCATGCCCGCCCCCGGCGAGATCAGCGGAGAGATCGAGGTGTTGCTCCCCGGCCGACCTCCGACCACCCTGGACCTGCCCGGGCTGGCCGGGCTGGAGCGAGTTGCCGAGGAGCTGGTCCTGGAATGCGCCGGGAACGGCCGGTCACTGATCACCCCGGCCGTTGCCGGGCTGGAGTGGGGTCTGGGAGGTGCCTCCCCGATCCGGGTCGGAGGGGTGCGGCTGATCGACGCGCTCGGAGACATCCCGATAGAGGTGGACGAGATCGTGCTCACCGGTGGTGACCGGGGCACGGTACGACCCGAGGGAAAGGTGCATTACCAGTTCTCGGTCCCGACCCACCTGGTCAGGGACGGCTCGGCGCTCCTGGTGACCAGGCTGGGTGACGAGCCGCTCGGACACGATCACGGTGGCCCGGTGCGGTTCATGCTCCCCGGGCACTACGCGATGAAGTCGGTCAAGTGGCTGGTCAGGATCGAAGGCGTGACCTCGCCGTTCCAAGGACATTTCGTCAACCGGTACCGCTTCTTCGGTGACAGCAGCCTGGAGGACGGTGCCCCGGTCGCCCTGATCCAGGTCAGATCGGTCATCGTCGCTCCGGCCGAGGGGGAACAGGTCGCAGCGGGACGTGTCACCTTCGCCGGTTCGGCATGGTCGGGTGCGGGACCGGTGATCGGTGTGGCCGTGAGACTCGACGACGGAGACGACTGGGCCGAAGCCGACCTCGAACCGGGATCAGGGCCTCTGGCCGCGGCCGCATGGCATCGCGACATGGAGGTTGCCCCCGGCAAGCACACGGTCACGGCACGAGCCACCGACTCCACAGGCGCCACTCAGCCCCTGGTCTCGCGCTGGAATCGAGGGGGCTATGCCAACAATGCGGCGCACAGGCTCAACTTCGTGGCAGGTTGAGCTCAGATGAAGATCGTCTGCGCTCCCTCGGAGAGCTCGATGAAGTCGGCGGCGCTGATGATCCCCTCGACCCGGTCGTAGAGGTCGTCCTCCTCGAGATGCATCATGTCGGCAGACATCCGGCATGCCCAGAGATGACCCCCGGAGTCGGTGATCATCTCGAGGAACTCGGGCACCTCAGGCACGTCGATCCCCTCGATCTGCTTCTTCATCATGTGGGTGGCGAAGGCAGTCATCCCGGGGAGCCCCATCAACATCGGTGGCATATGGGTGGCCGGGTTGCCCACAGGCGTGAACTTGAGATGCCCCATCGTCTCCTTGTTGATCATGTCAAAGCCCCAGAAGGTGAAGAAGAGATGGGTCTCGATCCCCTCCCCGAGGGCGGCATTGGCCAGGACCAGGCCCGGGTAGGCCATGTCGAGCGATCCCTTGGAGCAGATGATGGCCAGCTTGCGTCCCGACGAGTCGTCGTCGTCGAAGACCGGGACCGGCGCTTCCAGCGTCATTGTCATGTGACTTCCTCCGATCAGACGCAGCCGGCCGGCTTGGGCAGGCCTGCGATGTAGGCCATCTTCTTGGCGGGTTTCTTGGGGAAGAGCTCGAACAGCTCCTTGGTGGGTATTGCGCCCACGGTGGTCACCCGGCGCAGGGTCGGGGTCTCGCCCTGCGATCGGTAATCGTCCCGCAGGAACCGAATCGCCCGCCAATGGGCGTCGGTCATCTCGATCCCGATGTTGCGGGCCAGGACGGCGCCCAGATCCTCGGACCACTCCTCGTACTCGGTCATGAACCCTTCGTCGTCGACGTGGACCTCACGATCGGCGATCGTCGCCAGGCTCATCGCATCATCTCCTTCTCCAATGTCTCGTTCTCTGACTTCTCGTCCGGTTGCTTCCCTGCCATCGACATCAAGGCGGGCACGGGGAGCTTCCGCCCGGGGAGCAGCGCGTGCCAGTAGACCCACTTGAAGCCGAGCTTGCCCCAGTGGTTGACCGCGGTCTCCCCGAGGAGCGACATCGGCCCGATCCTGGCGAGCGGGTACTTGCCCGGAAGCGGCTGGGTGTCGTAGTTGAAGTCGATGAGCATTGCCTTGCCCCGGCCCGACTCGACGAAGCAATTGGCGTGCCCGTCGAAGATGTGGCTCATCTCCTCACCCTTGATCAGCTGGAGGAAGTTCTCGGTGAAGATCTCGACTGCGAAATGGGCGACCGAGCCGGCCTTGGACGTGGGCAGATCGGCGGCGTCACCGATTGCGAAGACGTTGTCCCATTTTGTCGAGAGGAAGGTGCCCTTGTCCACCGGCACGTAGTTGAGCTCGTTGCCCATCCCGCTCCTGGCGATGAAATCGGCGCCCATGTTCAGGGGGACGGTGACCAGGAGGTCGAAGGGGATCACTCTCTCGTCGTAGGACACCAGGGTCTTGGCCTCGGCGTCGACCCGCTCGATGTAGAAGTCGGGCTCGAGGGCGATGTTCCTCTGCTCCAGCATCCCACCCAGTCGCCTGGCTGCGACCGGCTTGGTGAAGGCACCGTCCAGCGGGGTCACATACGTGATCTCCACCCGATCTCGCATGCCCTTCCCGGCGAAGTAGGAGTCGGCGAGGAAGGCGAACTCGAGAGGGGCCACCGGGCACTTGATCGGCATCTCGGTGATGTGGATGACGAGACGTCCACCCTCCCAATCGCGCAGCTCGTCGGCCAGTGCGCTGGCGCCTTCCAGCGTGTAGAAGTCGAACACACTGCGACGCCACTCCGCCCCCATCATTCCCGGGGTCTGATCGGGCCGGGGAGTGGTCCCGGATGCGATGACCAGGTAGTCGTAGACGAGCTCACGACCGTCGAGGAGCTTCACAATGCTGTCCTCGGGGCGGACGACATCGATCTCCCCCAAGACCAGATCGACTCCCGCCTTCAATTGATGGCGACGCTGCCTGACCACCTGGCCCGCCGAGTAAGAGCCGAACGGGATGAAGAGGAGCCCGGGCTGATAGAGGTGGGCGTCGTCCTGGTCGACCACTGTGATGGTCCAGTCGCTCTCTTTGAGCAGCGGTCGTAGCTTGTTCACCACCATCGTCCCGGCGGTGCCCGCCCCCAGTACCAACAAGCGCTTCATATGCCGTCTCCTCGCAGGACAGGCGCTTGCCGCCTGTCGTCTTCATCGAGTGTCGGCGGGAGACCGAGGCTGGAACAGGGGACGACGGCAGATCGATTCGGGACTTATGCCAGTAGTCGCGGGCGCGTCGGCCTAGGGAGCCAGGGTGGCGATCGCTTCGGCCACGTCCCCGGGTTGGTCGAGATGAGCCTTCCAAGCTTCCGCCAGCACCTCGAACTCGGCGTCGGGAAGGGCCTCCTGAACCCTGTCGACCGATTCCCTGGGACCCTCGCCCTGCTGACTCCAGATGTAGTACACCGGCACGGTGATGTCAGACAACTTTGAAGGCACCTGGGACGCGGCCGGGGTGCGGTGGAAGGCCCTGAGCTAGGCCGAGGTCCCGCTGATCGTCTCCGCCAGGTCGCGCGCCCTCACTTGGCTCTGGGTGGGGCACCAGCCGCCCGCCTCGCAGTTGGGTGCCCAGCGCCCGGCGGCGAAGGGCCCGGAGGTCTCCAATGCGAAGGTCGCCGCGTTCCCCACCCAAGGCAGCTTCTGGACGAACTCGTCCCACCCGTCCGGTTTGTAGAAGTCGACGTCGATCATCATCAGGGCCACCACCAGTTCCGGGCGGATCACCGCGATCTCGGCCCCGACCTCTCCCCCTAGGCCGACCCCGGCGATCACGGCCGGCTCCCCGAAGAGCTGCTCGATGGTCTCGGCCACCTGCCCCGCCATCGAGGCGACGGTGTGCCGGCTCCCCTCGGTGGGGATCCGTTCGCTCAGGCCGAATCCGGGCAGGTCGACTCGTAGCACGGTGAAACCGGGGTCGAGCACGGCGACCACTCCGTCCCAGACCACGCTGCCCGCCACGTCGATGTCATGGAGGAGGACCAGAGGCACCGGGCCGTCTCCCTGGCGCATGACGTGGAGCTCGGTCCCGTCGCTGGTCACGATCGGCTCCAGATCGAGGTCGTCCGGCGAGACGTCTTCGATCAGTTCGATTCTCTGCTCGGTGACGGCGGTCCAGACGATGACCCCGGCGGCGAAGACCAGGACGACCAGGACCAGCATGCGCAGGGCGACCCTGGTCGGGGCATCGGGCTTGGGCGGCGGCCGAAGACCGGTCATCTCGGCGACTCCCCTCCCTCCTTCGCCGCAGGGCCGTGATCCGCTTCCCCGGTCGTAGAGCACCCCGCCATCGCAATCACGATAGGAAGGCCGGCGGCCCACCGTCGGTCAATGGGCCGGATCCCGGGGTCAGCCCATGCTCTTGGACACGGTCTCGGCGATCCGGTCGACAGAGGGAATGGCCATGTCCTCGAGCGACTCGGCGGCGGGGAGCGGGATGTGCGGGGTGGTGATCCGCACCACCGGCCCGTCCAGGTCCCAGAAGGCCTCGTCGGCGACGATCGATGCGATCTCGGCCCCCCAGCCACAGAGGCGTGGGTTCTCTTCGACCGTGAACAACCGACTCGTCTTGGCCACCGAGGCGAGAATGGCCTGGGTATCCAACGGGACCAAGCTGCGCAAGTCGAGGACCTCGGCGGAGATCCCCTGGTCGGCGAGCCGGTCCGCCGCCTCCAGGGCCCGCGGGACCATCAAGGCCACGGCGACGATGGTGCAGTCGCTGCCCTCGCGGACCACACGTGCCACCCCCAGTTCGTCGACGATCTCGCCGTCGGGGATCTCGCCCTTGTCCGCCATCAGCGACTTGTGCTCCATGAAGACAACGGGGTCGGGGTCGCGGATGGCGGCCGCCATCAGCCCCACGACGTCGAGCGGGGTCGAGGGGGCGACCACCTTGAGCCCGGGGATCATCATCACCCAGTTCTCCACGCTTTGGGAATGCTGGGCGCCGAACCGGGAGCCGCCGCCATTTGCGGTGCGAACCACGACCGGGACGCTCACCTGGCCTCCGGTCATGTAGCGGGATTTGGCCATCTCGTTGGCCAACAGGTCGAAACAGACCGCGATGAAGTCGGAGAACATGATCTCGGCGATGACCGGGATGCCGGTCATGGCCGCCCCCATCGCCGCGCCCAGGATCGCCTGCTCCGAGATCGGAGTGTCGCGGATCCGATCCGGCCCGAACTCCTCGAGCAGGCCCACCGTGGTCTTGAACACACCGCCCGCCCCGGCGATGTCCTCCCCGAGCATCACCAGACTTGGATCGCGCCGCATCTCCTGGGCGATTCCGTAGGCCACTGCCCCGCGATAGGTCAGTTCCGCCATGCCGAGCCTCCGTCTGCCCACACATCGGTCATGAGGTGCTCCTCGCCGGGGGTGGCGCCGCCCTTGGCGAACTCGGTCGCCTCGTCGACACGTCTCGCCACGTCCTGTTGGATCGAGCTCAGGTCGGCCTCGGGCACCCCGAGACGGAGCAGACGCTCGTGGTACATCGGGATCGGATCCCGCTCCTTCCATGCCTCCACCTCGGCGGGCGGGCGATACTTTGCCGGGTCGGCCCGGGAGTGCCCCTGCTCGCGATATGTCTGCGCCTCGACCAGCGAAGGGCCGTCGCCGCGGCGGGCCCGCTCGATCACCTCGGTGGCCACCTGGTAGACCGCGTCCGCATCGTTCCCGTCGACGATGATGCCCTCGAGCCCGTAGGCGCCGGCGCGGTCGGCGGCCGGGTTGGGCACCGCGGTGATGAGGTCGATCGGGGTGTACTCCATCCACAGGTTGTTCTCGCAGACGAACACCACGGGCAGATCCCAGATCGAGGCCATGTTGAGTGCCTCGTGGAAAGCGCCGATGTTGGTGGTGCCGTCACCGAAGAAGCACACGGCGACCTGATCGGTGCCCCTCATCTGGGCCGACCATGCCGCACCGTTGGCGATGGTGAGATGAGCACCGATGATGGCGTAGGAGCCCATCATCCCGTGCTCGACCGAGGTCAGGTGCATCGAGCCGCCCTTCCCCTTGAGGATGCCGTTCTCCCGCCCCAGCAACTCGGCCATGACCGCCCCCGGGTCCGCCCCCCGGGCCAGGGTGTGGGCGTGACCGCGGTAGGTGGCGAAGGTGTAGTCGTCGGGACGCATCGCCTGACCGAACCCGGTGGCTACCGCCTCCATGCCCAACGAGAGATGCGATGTCCCCTTCACCAGGTTCTGCAGGAACATGTCGTAGGCCCGCTTCTCGAACTGACGCAACAACTGCTGCAACTCGTACATCTCGAGCCGCTGCTCGAGAGGGATCGCGATGCGATCGTTGTCACGGTTCTCGGGTGGGGGAAGCCGGGGCTCCCGGAGGGCGTAGTCGTAGAGGCCGGCCGCTTCCTTCTGTGTCGTGCTCATCGGCGTCAGTCAACTCCTCGCATCGTCCCCAAGGTAATGGTCGAAAGCTCGACGCACCATACGAGGCTCGGCTTCTGCAATCGATTGAGGCGGCTCGACCAATCCCGATAGCATCCGACCGCATGACGAGCGCGCAGGCAACGAGCGGAGATGTGGTGGACCCGGAACATGTCGTGATCACGGAGCGTCTCGGCGGCGCCGACTGCATGTTGATGTATGTCGAGGTCTGGGACGGGCTGTATGCCCCGATCGGGGTCCGGAAACCCGACGGTGACGGCCCCCACCCGATGATCCTGCTCGCTTCGGGGAACGGGGGCGGGGGCATGGCCTGGATCCGGGACGCCTGCTCCAACCGCGGCCACATTATGGATCGATTGGTCGACGCCGGATACGCCTGCGCCTGGCTCAGGTATCGGACCGAGGTCGAGCTCGGCTACCACCACGGTGGCGCGCTGGTCCGAGACATGAGACAGGGTCGCGAGCTGTTCAACCGGTCACCGCTCGAGTACGAGGACGAGATCGCCATCATCGAGCACGTCAAGACCCTTTCCTTCGTCGACCCTGACCGCCTCGGTCTGGTCGGGATGAGCCACGGAGGCGAGATGGTCCTCAAGATCACCTCCGAGTACCACGGGGCAGCGGTGGCGGTCGCGGCCGAGCCGGCCGCCCACGAGTATCTGGCCCTCACTCCCGACGACACCGTCTTTGTCAACGAGGAGACCCGTCTCCGCAACATCGAGTCGATGATGATGACCGACGTGGCCAAGGTGAGGGAGCGGATCGACCACGAATTGGCGGCGAGGCGGATGGCACGGATCGACACCCCGATCCTGGTGATGGGTCGAGAGACCGATGAGCTGCAGGGCATCTTCCGGCTCAGCTACGAGTTGTTGAAAGAGGCGGGCAAGGACACCGAGTGGGTGTCATTCGACCATCCGATGCACGGCTACATCTATCCCGTGCGCGGAGACGACGGCGCCTACCTGGTCGACCCGACACAGCATGAAGCCATCGACCGGGTCATCGCGTATCTCGACCGGCACCTTCGGCGATGAGCCCGGAGGCGGAGAGGCGACCGTTCCGGCACTCGTTCAAGTTCTGGGCACAGGACACGTCGTGGGAGGTGCTTCGCAAGGTCTGGGTCGAGGCGGACCGCGGAGGGTTCTGGGACGCGGTGTGGCTGAACGATCATCTCTACTCGCCCCGAGCGGACGAGACACGGCCGATCATGGAGGCGTGGACGTTGTTCGGCGGCCTGGCCGAGGTGACCGAGCGAATCAGGTTCGGGGCGATGCTGACCGCCAACACCTTCCGCCACCCCGCGCTCCTGGCCAAGCAGGCGGTCACGTTGGACCACATGTCGCAGGGTCGGCTCGAGCTCGGCGTGGGAGCGGGTTGGCACCAGCGCGAGCACGAGGCCTTCGGCATCGATCTTCCACCGCTCACGGAGCGGTTCGAGCTGCTCGAGGAGACGCTCACCATCGTTCATGGCCTGATGACCGAGGAGGTCTACAGCTTCGCCGGTAGGCATCGGACCATCACAGACGCCAGTTTCGAGCCCAAACCCGTGCAACGACCCCGCCCTCCGTTCGTCGTCGGTGGAGCGGGGCCGAAACGGACCATCCCGCTCGCCGCCCGCTGGGCGGACCAATGGAACTACCCGGACTACACCGCCGACCTGGGCCTCTTCGAGTCGCGTCGGCGTCGGCTCGACCAGGTCTGTGGGGAGATCGGGCGGGATCGAGCCGAGATCGAGGTCTCGGTCCAGTTCAGGTACCCGGGTGACCCCGCCGCCACCGCAGACCGGGTCGCCGGCTATCGGGACTCGGGGGCCGACCATGTGCTGGTCAGCTTCCTGCCCCCGACCAGCCCCGAGGAACCGAAGGCGGTCGCCGCCGCGCTGAGTGCCTGATCGACGGGAGCGGGGGTGGCTCAGCCGACCGCGGCGAGCGCCGGCGCCAGTTTCTCGACGGTGCCGGCGTCATGACCCGCGGTGAACCCGAGGATGACCACGTCGAGCCCGGCTTCGAACAACCGAGCCGCCCGCTCGGCGACTTCGCCGGGGTCGGGATCGGGATCGAGACGGAGATGGGTCGAGCAGGAGATCTCGGCCGGGTCGCGACCCTCGTCCTGACAATGACCGAGCAGCACCTGCCGGAGTCGGTGCCACTCACCCACGTCGTCGACGAACAGGGCGTCCCACATCGAAGCATGACGTGCGACCAGTCGGAGGGTGCGTCTCTCCCCACGACCTCCGATGACTATCGGGGGGCGGGGGACCTGCACCGGCTTCGGCTCGT
>DATHUL010000135.1:0-4588 GCA_035462285.1 Acidimicrobiia bacterium | reverse complement strand
GTCGAGTCGGATGATGGTCACGCCGCTCATGGTGTCGCCTGCCATAATCGCCCGGGCCACCGGCGCCGCCCCTCTCCAGCGGGGCAGAAGCGAGAAGTGCACGTTGAGGATCCCCCGTTGCGGCACCACCAGTGCGGCAGGGGTGAGGATCCGGCCGAAGGCGACCACGACCGCCAGGTCGAGGCCGCGGACCGAGTCGATTGCCCGCTCCAATGCCTGCGACGACTCCGGCTGTGCCACCTCTATCCCGAGACGCGCCGCCTCGGACTTCACCGGTGGCGGGGAAAGGGCCCGGCCCCGGCCACCGGCCCTGTCCGGTCTGGTGACGACCAGCGGCACGTCGAATCGCCCGGCGAGGGCCTGCAGAGTCGGCAACGCTGCTTCCGGGGTGCCCAGGAAGGCGATGCGGGTCATTCGAAGGTGGCCAGCCCCAAGGCCTCGTCGCGCAAGTCCCTCAATGCCCGCTTCCTCTCCGACTTGTCGAGACGGTCGATGAGGAGACGTTGATTGAGATGGTCGATCTCGTGTTGCAGGACACGCCCGAGCAATCCGTCTCCGGCGTACTCCACGTCATTGCCTTCCAGGTCCAAGGCCCTCACCCGGGCGAAGCCGGGGCGCTTGATCAGCCACCAATGGCCGGGAACGGAGAGACAGCCCTCCTCGTACTCCCACTCCCCGCCCACTTCGACCACCTCCGGGTTGATCATGACCCGGGGGCCCAGCTCGTCCTGGGCGTCGAAGACGGCGATCTTCCTCGGTATCCCGATCTGATTGGCGGCGAGCCCGACCCCGGGGGCCTGGTACATGGTCTCGATCATGTCCCGCACCAGCGACCGGACCACGTCGTCGATGTCTGTCACCGGCTTGGTCTCGAGACGCAGCACAGGGTCGCCAAAGGTGCGGATCGGATGGGTGGCCATGGCTGGTGGAGCATAAAGCCTCCGTCTACAGATCTATCGGGTCGACATCGATGCGCACCGTCGCCCCTGATTCCCTCCAGGCTTGGATCATGGGGCGGAGCTCTGGCTTGATTGGCCCCAGCCTGCCCTGGACCAGCCATCGCCATCCAGAGGCGGCCGGGGCCGGGCCCAGGATCGTCGCCGGCTCGAGCTTCCTGAGGTCGTGGTCGAAGCGATCCGGCCCGTCCACTTCCCTGATCTCGACCGCGACCATGTCCGTGGCCGGTGGAAGCCCGAGGCGGGCCCGCTCCCCGAGCACCTCCTCGAGATAGGGCACCGGGTCGCCTCGCTTCAGCGCGGTGAGCAGCGACCCGTCGGGCAGCGAGGTCTGAGCCATCATACGTCTCCCGTGCCCGATCTCGACCAGGTTGGCGAGACGGGCAAGGATGCGCAGCGCCTCCTCCGAAGTGCGGTAGTTGTGGCCCAGCACGAGCCCGTCGACGTCGACCGCCACCGCCAGGGGCACCGATCGTGCCGAAGACAGATCCCGCTCGGTGCCGACTGCCACCGGTCGGTCGGTGGGGTGGGTGCCGGCCACCGCCCCTCCCAACTTGCGGTTGATCTCGGTGACGAGACGATCGGGCTCGGAGCCCATTTCCTCGAACTCCCCGGAACCGCACCCGGCACAGGGGCCGGCTGCCAGCCCGCAACGACGACAGGCCGACTCCCGGCCGAGTCGCGAGCCGCATCCGGTGCAGGTCCTCAGCCGGCGACAGCCGACGCAGCGCATCGATGAGTCCGAGGCGCGGCGATGGGTGAAGACGAAGCAAGCCCGCTTGTCCGCAACTGTCGCCCTGATCGCGGCGACGGCCCGGTCGGAGAGAAGCCCCGACCCGGGCGGGTCGTCACGACGATCGACCACCTCGACCAGGGGCCAGGCCCGGGTCCCGGCCCGGGCGATCTCGGGCCCCGAGGCGAGGACCTCCACACTCGGAGTGGGCCCGATGAAGACCAGTGAGAAGCCTTCGATGCGGGAGCGGGTGGTCATCACCTCCCGCACATGGAGAGTGGGCGTCTGCCGGTCCTTCATCGCCCGGCGTCCCTCTTCGAGCACGACAGCCAGGGCCAGCCCGCCGACATGCCACATCGCGACACGAGGAGTGCCCACCACCAGACGTCCTGGTTGCTGCGCCTGGACCCACGATCCGGTCAGGTCTCGGGCCACATCCCCGGCCACCACCACCGTCTCGATCCCCCGTTTGCGTGCTTCCCGCCCCAACGTGTTCGCTTCGGCCTCGGTGGCGGTCACTATGAGCACGGAGGAACCGGAGACGAGCACCGGGAGGAGGGCACCGAGCCAGTCCAGCCCCTGCCACCTGCCGATCAGTGCCGTGGTCGGCCGGCGTCGCCCGGAGGCGATGTCACGGGTGATCCGGAGCAGTGGGTGCCCCTCGTCGGCGAGCTCGGGGGGCGGATCGATCTTGTCGTCGACCTGCGGCGGAGATGGGAGGTTGGGTGGCGCCGAGCGGTCGAGGAGGACCGCCATGGGGGCGATGTAGTGACCGGCGGCCCAGGTGATCGTCTTGAGCAAGGCCGAGTCGAACACCGGCACCTGACTCGACAGGGCGGCGATCTCCTTGAGCGACCCTTGGCGCACCCCGTCGAGCTGCACCACGAAGCCGCGGGTCTTCCGGCCGGAGAGTGGGACCCGGACGATGGAGCCGACCTGGACCGAGCCCTGGAGCTGGTCGGGGATGGCGTACCAGAAGCCGTTGTCGACCGCGAACGTGGGGACACTCGGGACGACGCGAGCCGTGGGTCGACTCAGAGAGCGGCCGCCCCTTTGATCGCCTCGACCATGTCGAGATGCTCCCAGGCGAAGCCGGGCCGGCCGAAGTGGCCGTAGGCGGCGGTGCCCGAGAACACCGGGGAGCGCAAGCCGAGCCGATCGATGATCGAGGCGGGGCGGAAGTCGAACACCTCCCGGACCACCCTCTCGATCTGTTCGGGAGCGATCTGCTCCGTTCCAAAGGTCTCGACGTGTATGGAGAACGGCTCGGCATGCCCGATCGCATAGGCGAGCTGGATCTCGAGCTTGCGGGCCAATCCCGCTGCCACCAGGTTTTTCGCCGCCCACCGCGCTGCGTATGCCGCCGATCGGTCGACCTTGGTCGCGTCCTTGCCCGAGAAGGCGCCGCCACCATGACGTGCATACCCGCCGTAGGTGTCGACGATGATCTTGCGACCGGTGAGCCCGGTGTCGGCGACCGGCCCCCCGACCTCGAAGCGCCCGGAAGGGTTGAAGATGAACTCGATCCCGGGATCGAGCATGTCCTCGGGGATCACCGCCGCCACCACCGCATCGAAGACCTCCTGGCGCATCTCGGCCTGGTCCTTGTCCCGGGCATGATGCGCCGATATCAGCACCTTCTCCACGGCAACGGGCTGGTCACCCTGGTAGCGGACCATCACCTGGGTCTTGCCGTCGGGACGCAGGTAGTCCAGCTTGCCGGTCTTGCGCACCTCGGAGAGCCGTTCCGCCATCCGATGGGCGAGCTGGATGGGAAGGGGCATCAATTCTGCGGTTTCGTCGACCGCGAAGCCGAACATGAGCCCCTGGTCTCCGGCGCCCAGCTCCCGGTCCACCCCTTCGGCGATGTCGGGGCTCTGCAGCTGGACCCGGTCCTGGATCTCCAGGCCGCCCGAGGCGAAACCCGGGTCGAAGCCGTCGTAGCCGATCCGCATCACGGTGTCATCGACGATTTCGACCACGTCGGGTTTGGCCCCGTCGGAGATCTCGCCGCCGACGATGGCGAGCCGGGTGGTGACGAACACCTCACAGGCGACCCGAGCCATGTCGTCAATGGAGAGGGCCGCGTCGAGCACCGAGTCGGAGATCGCGTCGGCCACCTTGTCGGGATGACCCTCGGTCACCGACTCTGAAGTGAAGTACCAGCTCCTCATGGCGGGCGAGGTTAACTTCGTTCGGCGAGGGCGGCGCTGATGCGGTCGAGCAGCCGCTCCGCAACCTCGGTCTTGTCGAGGAGCGGGAGCTCCTCGGTCGCTCCGTCGGGGTCGATGAAGACCACCCGATTGGTCTCGGTCCCGAAACCGGAGCCGGGCTCGGTCACGTCGTTGTAGACGAGGAGATCGACCTTCTTCCGACGCGCCTTCTCGACGGCTCGCTCGACGTCGCCGGTCTCGGCGGCGAAACCGACGGTGAAGGGTCGCGGGGAGCGGGCCACCACCGAGGCGAGGATGTCGGGTGTCTCGGCGAGCTCGACCGACGCCAGCCCCTCGGCACGAGGGATCTTGGACGTGGCGGTGATGACCGGCTTGAAGTCGGCCACGGCGGCAGCCATCACCGCAACGTCGGTGTCCACTCCCCCGACGGCTCCCAACATCTCATCTGCGGTCTCGACTCGAACCACCTTCGCCGCCGGATGGCTGGACAGGTCGGAGGTGGTGACCAGGGTCACGTCGTAACCGCGCCGGACCGCGGCGTCGGCGATGGCGTGACCCATCTTCCCCGACGAGCGGTTGCCCAGGAAACGGACCGGGTCGATCGGCTCGCGGGTCCCTCCCGCAGTGACCAGCAGGCTTCTGCCTCGTCCGTCGCCGCCGAGGATGTCGCCCGCTGCGGCCACGATCTCCTCCGGCTCGGCGACACGTCCGAGGCCCGTGTCCCC
>DATHUL010000134.1:0-6981 GCA_035462285.1 Acidimicrobiia bacterium | reverse complement strand
GGGCGCTCCCGCCGCTGTCACCGTCGCCGGTGCCGCAGGCGACGGCGAAGATGGCCACGGCCAGTAGGACGGGCCCGAGTCGTAGCCGATGACGGCGGGGGGGCCCGGTCATGTCAACGGGCGGGATGGATCCGGCTTGGTCGCCGGGGAGGCGAGGTCTCATGGGGGCACTCCTGAAAGAATCGAAGGTCGTGGGTACGACGCCGGAAAGGCTCTCGGGCGGTGGCGTCTAGGAGTGCGAGCGACGAGCGTCGGCACTCGGGCGGGTCACCCGAGAGTGTCGACACATACTCATGCAGGAGTAGGAGAAGCTCGTCACGAAGACGGCACCGTAGTAGGGCGCGCCGGAGAGACGCAATCTCGACGGCGCCAAGGGCTCAGGGCGCTGGGACGACACAGTCGTTCATCGATCGGGGAGGCGCCTCGACGTCGAACAACTCGGGCTCGGGGGCGGGGATGGGATCGTCGTCGGTGGTCACGAATCGGACCAGGGCCCGGTACACGCCTTCGGCGTAGGCCTGCCGGAAGACGTCGGTCATTATCAAAGCCTCCTCCGACGGGTTGGAGAGGTAGGCGCCCTCCACGATCACCGCCGGATGCTTGGACAGTGCCAGGAGGGTGTAGTAGTCGTCGCCGTCGGCTCCGACCCGGATACTCAGACCCTCACCCCTGCCCCCGACCCATTCGGCGTCGAATCGGGAGAAGGCGGTGCGCAGCTCGTCGACGATCAGACCGCCGAGACGGGGTGACTCGGGATTGGCTGCGGACACGAACGCCGATGAGCCCGGGTGGTCGAGGCTCCGGATCGGCTCCGTGTTGTGATGGATCGAGACCAGGGCGGTGGCTTCGACCGCGTTGCCCAGCATGGCTCGGAAGGTGAGGCCGAGCTCGTAGTCGCCGCCGTTGGGCCCGTCCGGGGCGCGGGTGAGGATCGCCGCCGCCACCGGCGGGACCGTTGTCCCCGGGGTGACGGCACCGGTGGCCCATTCGATGTCGTGGGGCGAGCGGAGGAGATCGACGATGCGGGCCGAGACGTCGATGTTCACCTCGGTCTCGGTGAGCCCGCTCGGCCCCACCGCGCCCAGATCGGGGAGCCCATGTCCGGGATCGATGACGAACACCGACTCTTCCAGACCACGTTCTCGCTCGACCGGGACCAGCCCCGGCTCGACTCCGTCGGCGGCGACCCATCCCGGGCGGTTGCAGTTGTCGAAGACCTGGAAACCAACGCTGCCGGTCGCAGTCACCGGGAACACGATCCCCGGGGCGATCGCCCGCCCCGGGCCCCCCACGCTCTCGGACAGCATCGCGTTGCCACCGGTCACCACATAGCCCACCCTCGCGCTCCCGGGATCCGGTCCGATCGCCAAAGGGGTCCCTGCGGCGGCCGACTGGCGGTCCGCCAGGAAACGCCAGGCGAAGACTCCTCCAAAGAGGAGGACGATGACGACGACTACCGCCACCAGGCGGGATGATCTCAGGTGAGGCACAACAGCAGGGGACGAGTAGGACACCACATCGGCCGGGGCAACTCAATTCGCCTGCGGAGATCGCGAAATGTGACGCATCGGGTACCGTCGGCTCCGATGGCAACGCTCGACGCCAAGAAGCGGGCCAGTCTGCCCAACAGCGCCTTCGCCTACGTCGACTCGAAGGGGGACCGGCGGCTCCCCATCCACGACGAGGCTCACGTCCGCAACGCCCTTGCCCGGTTCAATCAGGTCAGGTTCGAGAGCGACGAGGCGCGCGAGAAGGCGTTCCGCCGTCTGCTTCGGGCCGCTGCCGAGTATGGGATCGCACCAGTCGGCTTCGTGACCAGGCAGATCCGGGAGGCCGCCCGCTCCGAAGAGGCTACCGAGCTTCCCTCGGGCCAGGTGACCCTTCTCTTCACCGACATGGAAGGATCGACCGGTCTGGTCCGGGAGTTGGGGCCGGCATATCCGGATCTACTCGAGGATGTCCGTCGTCTGATCCGGGAGGTGGTCGAGAGACACCGAGGCTACGAGGTCGATGCCCGGGCCGACGAGTTCTTCGCCGCTTTTGCCCGGGCCGGGGATGCCATTTCGGCCGCGGTCGCAATTCAACTGTCGATGGGTGGCATGTCATGGCCCGGAGGCCGACAGGTCAGGGTGAGGATCGGCCTCCACAGCGGGAGCCCTGCCGTCACCGACACCGGCTACGTCGGTCTGCCGGTGCATGTGCTTGCCCGAGTCGCCTCGGCCGGGCATGGCGGCCAGATCCTGCTCACCGCGGCGGCACGGGAAGAGCTGGGCGAATCGGCCCCGGCCGGCATCGGGCTGACCAGTCTGGGCCGGTTCCACCTGGCCGGGCTGCCCGAGGCGGAGGAGTTGCTTCAGGTCGAGGCGGACGGGCTCGAGTCCGTCTTCCCCGCCCTCAGGGTGCCCGGGCCGGGTTGACGATCCTCCCGCTCTCTCACAACGCTCGCATCCGGTTGTTGCGAGGGTTGTGCTCCACCTCGGCCAGCCCGAGCGCCTCCAGAACCGGAGGGATGTAGTTTCCGACCCGGCCACGAAGACCTTTCTTCAAGCCGTACCACCCCCCGATCGGGTTTTCGGGGGAGCGGGCCCAGGCCTCCACGGTTCCCTCGGCGGCCGGCTTCTGCTCGTCGGCATTGCCCAGCGGCATCCAATCACCGTGCTCTTTGAGCATCTGGTGCAGGTCCTCGATGATGCGCAGGTCGTAATGGAGGACGGTGCTCCCCACCGTGCACACCAGGACCGGAGGTGTGGCGTCCTGGTCGCGATGCATGAGGATCTCCGAACCCAGGCTCGGCGTCTTGAGGACCCAGGGGTCGGTGGCGGTCCCCGACCCGGTGAAAGGCGCTGCAGACATTGTTGCTCCAACTCGGTAACCGTTTTGTTACATTAGCAGCACAACCATGACCGGAGCAGCCAGTGGAAGAGACCCTTTTGCGGCCCTGGGCGACCCGCAGAGGAGGGCCATCGTCGAGCTGTTGACCGAGGGGAGACGATCGGTCAATGAGATCGCGAGGGAGCTTCCCATCAGCCGTCCCGCCGTCTCCCGTCACCTGAGACTGCTCAAGGAGGCGGGTCTGGTGGTGGATCGGGCCGAAGGCACCAGCAGGCTGTACAGCCTCGACGACCAGGGCGCGGAGCGGATGGCCGTGTACATGGCACAGGTCTGGGGTGACGCCGTCTCCCGCTTTCGCCTCGTCGCCGAGAACACCCGGGATCCCGGCTAATGGGCCCGATAGTCGTCGAATTCGACCTGGCGGCCTCCCCGGCCCACGCCTTCGATGTGTGGACGTCACGCCCGTCGATGTGGTGGCCTCGCTCCCACACGATCACGCAAGACCCCGACCTGACCGTGGTCTTCGAGCCGTTCCCGGGTGGGCGGATCTACGAGAGGGGTCGGGACGGGTCCGAGCACGAGTGGGGGGAGATCACGGTGTGGGAGCCGCCGGATCGGGTCGGCTACCTGTGGCACCTCTTCTTCGATCGCAGTGAGGCCACGGAGATAACGGTGACCTTCACCCGCATCGAGACCGGTTCCCGCGTCAGGTTGGAACAGACCGGCTTCGAGAAGCTGGATCGGGATGTGGGCCCGGAGAGACGGCGACGGACCAACCAGGCTTGGCTCGAGGTCACCGGCTGTTACCGCGACAGCTTCTAGGACGAGCCTGTCAGCTCGAGGTCTCGGCCGGCACCACCCGGCCCTACCCTCGGTCCCTGGCCGAGCCGGGACCGATCAGATGACACCTCTCGACACACGACGACGACGAGGAGCGGTCGTGGGCGTGCTGCTCTGGCTCGCCGGCTGCTCGGCCGGGTCGGAGCCCGGGTCGGCCCCTCCCTCCACCGCCCCAGCGTCCGCCTCCACCCCCGCTGTGCCCCGCCTCACTGCCGGGTCGGTCGGCGAGTACCTGCCCGGGCTCGAAGCCCGCTTCTTTCCGGGCACCCATGCCGGCCGGGCGGCGTTGCTGGTGATGGTCCCCGGTGGGGGTTGGGAGACGGCCGATCCGGCCGGGCTCGACGGTCTGGCTCGTTTGCTCGCCGACTCCGGCATCTTCACCGCCACCGTGGAGGTGCGGGCAGGAGAAGACGAGGTCCTCTATCCAGTCCCGGTCGAGGACGTCCTCTGTGCGGTCGCCTTCGTCGTCACCACCGCCCGGTCCGAGGGCGTCGAGCTAGGCCCGCTGATAGTCCTCGGGCACTCCACCGGGGCTCATCTCGCCGCCCTCGCCGTCCTCGCCGCCGCCGACTACGCCCCGGCATGCGCCGATCCGGTGGTGGCGCCCGACGCTCTCATCGGGATGGCCGGGACCTATGACGTCGGCATCGTGCCCGACATGGCCAGACGTCTCTTCGGCGTGAGCGCGGGAGCCGACCCGGCACTCTGGGAATCGGGCAATCCGGTGCTCCGGGCCGGTCTCCGACCCGAGGTGCCGGTGCTGCTGATCCACGGCGACGCCGACGACCTGGTTCCGCTCTCGTTCACCACCGAGTTCGCCGCGGCCCTGGAGCGGGGCGGCCACCCCGTTACCGTGGAGATCCTGACCGGAGCGGACCATCACGACGTCTACTCGGCGGGCGCCTCCGGCGCCCTCATCGCCGACTGGACCGACCAGCTCGGCTAGACCGGATCGACGGTGGGGACCCAGACTCTCATCGTTGCCGGCCCCCGATTCGCCCACTGCTGGTAGGGGACGAGAGGGATCGGGACCTCGGGCCCGGTGTCGGATCCCTGCCCCGGCGCGGCGTAGGGCCAGAGTCTGTCCTCGATGTCGACCAGTCGTCCCGGGGCGATGGTTCGACCGTCCCGCTCTTCGAGCTCCCGGCCCGGATCGAGTCGGATCGAGTCCAGATCCCTCCCTTCGGGGAGATCGATCGATTCGAGGCACAGCACCAGAGGCCCCTTCTCGACCGCGGCGCACCCCCGAATGGCGTCGATGCGTCGATCGGGGATGGTCCATCTCGGCGAGACGGGGAGCTCCAGCTCGACCATTTCCCCGACGGTGAAGGCCCGACGTACCGAGGCCATCCCCGGGGCTACCGGTCTTCGCTCGCCGTTATCGGTGAGCCACGCCCCGGCCGCCCATTCGGGCACCCTGAGGGCCAGTTCCCAGGGGGCGTCGTCGGACTCGGTCACCGTCACCGAGATGGCGCCGTCGTGGGGGTAACCGGTCTTCACCTCGATCCCGAGCCGTCGCCCGTCGTCGAGCGTGGTCGTGATCCGGCTGTCGGCGTACTGATGGAGTTGGAGCCCGGCCCGGTCGACGGTGGCGAGGTAGGCGGCCAATGAGGCAAAGGTGCGGGCGACGTTGGTCGGACAGCAGGAGACGGCAAACCAGGGCTCGCGCATGCTGGACGCAGCCCGGTTGCTCACGAAGTCGGTCGCCGGGATGACACCGGGGACCCGCTGATGGAGCGGGTTGGCATAGAAGAAGGCGCGGCCGTCGGGGGCGGGGGAGGTGGCGACCACGTTGAACAGGGTGCGCTCGGCGAGATCGGCGTACCTCGAGTCGCCGGTGGCCAGGAGGAGACGCCAGGAGAGCATCACCGAGGCGATGCCGGCGCAGGTCTCGGAGTAGGCGCGGTCGGGAGGGAGGACGAAGTCGTCCCCGAATTTCTCGCCGTCGTGGTGCGAGCCCATTCCCCCGGTCAGATAGGTGCGCCGGGCCACTGTTCTCTCCCACTGACGGGTGATCGCCTCGAGCAGGTCTTCGTCCCCGGTCTCGACCGCGACGTCGACCGCCGCCGCCGCCAGGTAGAGCGCCCGGACCGCATGACCGGTGAAGGCCGTCTGGTCCCGGATCGGCACGTCGTCCTGGAAATAGGAGCGGCCCCAATGGATGTCGGCCAGGGTCTGGTGCCCGCGTCGCTCCAGGAAGAGCGAAGCCTGATGCAGGTAACGCTCCTCACCGGTGAGCCGGGCCAGTTCCACCAGCCCGAGCTCGATCTCGGGATGTCCCCCCACCCGCTCGATGCCGCTGGCACCGAATGTCTCGCAGACGTGGTCGGCGGCTCGTCTCGCCACATCGACGAAGAGGTCGTCCTTCCCGGTCCGGGCCCGGGCCAGGGCAGCCTGGAGCATGTGGCCGTAGCAGTACAGCTCGTGGCCCCACTCCAGGTCGCTGTAGCGCGGGGGCTGACCGGGACGCCCGAACACGGTGTTGAGATAGCCGTCGTCCTCCTGCACCGGAGCGATCACCTCGGCCAGGGCGGTGAATCGGTCTTCGGCGTCGGCGGAGCCGGATCGGCCCGCCTCCCAGGCGGCCGCCTCCATCAGCTTGTACACGTCGGAATCGGTGAACACCACGCCTCTGCGGTCTTCGGGCAGCCGCCCCTCGACCGCGGCGCGGAAGTTGCCGACCCAGCCCAGCCGTTCCATCCAGTCGTGGCAGTGGGCGATGGTGGCGGTCGAGTTCACCTCCTGGCGCTCGGCCCAGAACCCTCCGGTTATCTCCACCTCGGCAAGACCGAGGGGGCGGAGCGTTCCCGAGCCCGGCACCACCGGGCGACCGTCGAACTGCCCGCTCATGCGACGTGGTCCTGCCAGGTGTGCTCGGGCTGGTAGCCGAGCAATCGACGGGCGCGGTCGATGGCGAGGAGCGTCTCCCGCCCCTCCACCGGCCGCCGCATAGGCACGTCGGGGAAGACCTCCGCCATCAGCTCCGCCGACGGCCGTGTCATCACGGTGTCCGCTGCGGCCACGATGCAGATCTCGGCGCCTTCGAAGTCCTGGTCCAACCCGAGGCGGATCGACGCTGCCACATCGCGCACGTCGACGTAACCCCAGAGATTCCACTTGCGCAGAGCCGGATCCTCCCAGTAGCCGGGGAACGCCTCGTAGTCGTGGGGCTCCATGATGTTGGAGAAGCGGAGCGCGAGGAAGGGGATCCCGCTGCGACGGTGGAACTGCGCTGCCATCTCCTCGCCGATCAGCTTGGACAGGGCGTAGGAGCTCTCCGGTCTCGGCTCGATGGTCTCGTCGATGGGG
>DATHUL010000133.1:0-3480 GCA_035462285.1 Acidimicrobiia bacterium | reverse complement strand
CAGTAGGCACAGTCTGTGCACAGCATCTTCTTGCGATTGGCGAGCTGACTCGTCCTTTTCACCATGAAACAGGACTGGCAGACGAACTCGTCGGACCTCTGCAGCTGGGCGTCCACGTTCATCGTCAGCTCCTCGCGTCTGATGGCGCGAAGCTCCTCCACCTCGTCGACGAGCAGGGCCTCCCCGGCCTCGTCGTCGAGCAGCTGGAGCTCTTCGCTCTCCAGCTCTTCCAGGGCCTCGGTGGTCTCATCGTCGTCGTTGTCATCATCGTCGTCGTCATCGTCATCGGACTCGAAGTCTTCCTCTTCGGCCACTTCCTCCTCGACAAACACCTCATCCTCGTCCGCGACGAAGTCGGCCTCGAGGTCGACCTCGTCATCGAGATCGTCGTCGAGGACGGGGACCGCATCGTCGTCGAGCTCATCAGGAGCGTCCTCGATCTCCTCGTCGAGGTCGTCTGCGAGCTCTTCCACTTGTTCCTTAGCCATCGTTCACTCTGTTCTAGCCCCTGGCGGAGCGGGAGTATAAGTCGGCAATCTCAGATCTTGAGACTGATCGCGGCCGGGACAACACGACCTTTGACGGTGGTATTCCCGACCGGCTCACCGTCGCACTCGACCGGCCAGGATGGATCGGTTTCGATGCTGAATTCGGCGGCGGACAGTCTGCGCACCGCCGGGTCGGTGAGATGGGTCCCTTTGATCACCTGGGGGACCAGCGCCGGCGCACTGGTCTTGGGGCAGTCGATCACCTGAACGTCGAGGAGGCCGTCGATCAGGGTTGCCTTGGGGGCTACGTTCCACCCGCCGGCGAAGAACTGGGCGTTGGCCAGGATCACTGCCAGGGCCTCGGTCTCGAGGGTGCGACGCTCGGTGACGATCCTCACGGTGGCTCTGGGGAAACCTGGCAGTCGGGCGGCAAAGGCAAGCGGGTAGCGGAGGACCCCGAGTCGTCGCCCTATCCGCATGGCGGTCTGGGCCGCCGCCGCCCCGACACCGGTCTGGGCCACATTGACGAAGAACCGGGTACCCCACTCCCCTTCCAGGGTGCCCACGTCGACGTCGTAAGTGTCGGGGGTGGTGAGATGCCGCGCCGCCCCGGCCAGGTCCTGGGGCAAGCCGAAGGTCCGAAGCAGGTCGCACCCGGTGCCGACCGGCAGGACACCCAGCACCGGTCGGGAGTCGAGGCCGAGCGGCACCAGCGCATTGACCGCCAGGTTCACCGTCCCGTCCCCCCCGGTCACTGCGAAATGGCGGCTCCCGGTTCGAGCCGCCTCCTGGATCAGCCTGGTCATCTCCTCACCCGAGTCGGGGGCCGTGATCTCGGCGTCGACACCGAGGTCGCCCAGGATCCGGCTGACCAGGGACGGGTCGACCGGTCTGCGCCCGGCTGCACGGTTGACGAAGACATGCCATCTCGGAGTCAAGAGGATCTCACCGGTGTGTCGAGCACTAGCCGACCCCCTGCGCCGCCACCACGCCCCGGTCGATTGCCCTGAGAACTGCCCCGGCCTCCTGTCGAAGCCCGGGCGCGCTGTCCCGGAGCTGACGAACCAGGTCGACGAGCTGTCGTGACACGCGCACGAAGTCGCCGGGAGCCATCCCCCTGGTGGACAGCTCGTCGAAATCGACCCCGGATGCCCATTCGTATGCCGGTATGCCGAAACCGGGATCCGGTCTTCTGGTGGGAGCGAGGCGGAGCGAGCGCTCACTGTCGACGAGCTCCTTCCAGATCCGCTCCAGTTGGTCCCACCGCTCGGCGAGGAGCGCGGTCGGCCACTCGGCCAGAGAGGAGACATCCGTCCTGGGCTCGTAGACGAAGACCGACGTGAGCGAGGCGAGCTCGGCCGGTTCCAGGTCGTGGAAGACCCCCTGCTCCAGAGCCTCGGCGAGAAGCAGGTCCGACTCGTTGTAGATCCCCCGCAGACGCTGCCCGCGACCGGTCAGCTGCCAACCGTGCAGATAGTCCATCTCCTCCAGCAAATGGCGGATGGCGGCGAACTCCTCGACCAGACCGTGCCCCGACCCGCGGCGGGCGGCGCGGTACTGCTCCAACTTGCGCCGGGTCCGCGACGCCCGACGGGCGGCGGCGAGGTGCCTTGCCGCGTCGGGGCACTCGGCCACCGGGTGATCGATCACCTCATGCCTGCGGATCTCCTTGGTCGACTCTCGCGGCGGCACCTTCCGGAGTGTGCGGAGCAGGTCCTGGACATAACGGCGGTCCTTGGGGCGAACCGGGAGCGGGACCTCCAGCTCACCGGCGATGGTGGAGCCTCCCACGATGTCCCGATACCCGATGGTCGACACCCGTCCCGAGGTGGCCAGGACCAGATAGCGCGCCCCTCCGTCCTTCCTGGCCAGTCGCTTCAAGACCAGGTAGCGACCGTCCCGGGAGCCGCCCTTGACGTCGATCACCTGACCCGCCCCGAGCGTGGACGAGATCCGGTCGTCATGGCGGCCCGGGCTCGCCGTCTCCACCAGGGCCATGTACTCCTCGACGTCCCCTCGCTCGCAATGGGCCGCAGCCTCCTCCTTCTCCAGGGTGTGCTCGAGGGCATCGATCGTGGCCTGGGTGGCGTGCCTGTCCCCCTCACGCTGAAAGGCGGCGAACGAGGCCTCGAGGAGCTGCTCGGCCTGCTCCTGGCGGTAGTTGGCCACCAGGTTGGCGGTCATGTTGTAGGTGGGACGGAAGCTGGAGCGAAGGGGGTGGGAGCCGATCGATGCGATGTTGGTCACGGAGTCGAATCTGACGAAGGGCGAGTGCAGCACCACCCCATAGCCTTCGACGTCTATTCCCCTCCGCCCCGCCCGTCCGGTCAACTGGGTGTAGTCACCGGGTCGCATCAGCTCGTGGGTCTCGCCGTTGAACTTGGACAGGCTTTCCAGGACCACGGTCCGGGCCGGCATGTTGATCCCCAACGCCAGGGTCTCGGTGGCGAAGACCACCTTGAGCAGCCCGGCCTCGAACAGTTCCTCGACCGTTTCCTTGAAGGCCGGGACCAGGCCGGCATGATGGGGCGAGACACCCGCCTCGAGACCGGCGATCCAACGGTCGTAGCCGAGGACCGCGAGATCTTGGTCCCCCAGGTGCCCGGTCCTGGTCTCGGCGATCTCCCGGATGGCGGCGCGCTGGGTTGCGTCGGTGAGCCGGACCCCGGCATCGACCAGACGATGGGCTGCGGCGTCGCAGCCGGCCCGGCTGAAGATGAAGAAGATCGCCGGCAGCATTCCCTCCTGATCGAGACGTTCCACCGCCTCCATCCGGTTCGGGGTGGCAAAACGTCTTCGCCTCCCCCGCTCCAGCCCGAGCATGTGCTCGATCCGCGGGTTGGGGCGTCTCCGGCCTTCCCGCTCCACGAAAGTGGGGAGCAGGTGGAGGGCATGTG
Organism: Acidimicrobiia bacterium; assembly: GCA_035462285.1. Taxonomy (GTDB): domain Bacteria; phylum Actinomycetota; class Acidimicrobiia; order Spongiisociales; family ZC4RG35; genus JARDZU01. Next base: position 95 of record DATHUL010000133.1, on the reverse strand, counting down.
ACCCCATCCGGTCCTTGACCATGTACATCGACTCGAGTGGCACCGGTCTGTGATCGGTGGCGATGAGACGGGTCGGGCCTCGTCTCTCTCCAACC
>DATHUL010000132.1:0-5568 GCA_035462285.1 Acidimicrobiia bacterium | reverse complement strand
CGTCGCCGATCCCGAGCCTTTCTGCTCGCATCGCCACCTGATCGGCCGACTCCTCGGCGCTGGCGATGATCACGTTCTCGCCCGAGCCGGCCAGGGCGCCCGCCATCTGGAGGAGCAGGGTCGACTTGCCCACCCCCGGCTCACCACCGAGGAGCAGGACCGAACCGGAGACGATTCCGCCCCCCAGCACCCGGTCGATCTCTCCCCACGAGGTGGGTCTCCGCTCCATGGTGCGCTCCGAGGCGTCTTTCAGCCCGACCGACCGTGCCGGCCTGATCGACGATCTGGTCGGGCCGGACTCCTCGACCAGGGGCTCGGCTACGCCGCATTGCGGGCAAAACCCCATCCATTTGCCCGATCTGTGGCCACAGCCCTCACATCGGAATGCCATCCCAGCTCCCATCACGTTTAACGATTGCGCCGCTGAACGACGAAAATCAAGACAGCCACGACTGCCATGAACAGGATCGTCGAGGTCACGATGGAGGCGATCGTCCAGGGCTCGTGACTTCTAATCGCCCACAGAAACATCCCGTGGCACAATAACTACGAAGGAGGGATGTGGCCTCGCGTAGATGTGATCAATGCGGCGCGACCGTTGCGGCCGACGAACAATTCTGCCCGAACTGCGGTTCGTTCATCGATCCACTCGAGCCAGGGCCGGCCCGGGGCAGGGACAACGTCATATCGGTGAACTCCGACGGCAACTACGAGGAGTTCGAGCTGAGCGCCCCCCCACCGCCGATCGAGCGACCGGCAAGGTCGTCGGGAGGCTCCGGTGGCGACGAGTCCGTCTGCCCTTCATGCGGTGCGGTCAACCCCGCCAACAACCGTCACTGTCAGGAGTGTGGGGCCCGTCTCAGCCAGGGACCCCTTCCCACCGCGCCCCGCCCCGCCGTCCAGGCCACCGCGGGCGTGCGCGCCGCTCTGGCCATCAGCGCCCTCCTCTTCGGCGTGATCGTCATCGCGCTGTTGTTCAACGTCTTCAACGGCGACCCCGAGGCGGCCACCACCACGACCGTGGCCAGCGCCACATCCACCTCCCTCGCCGAGCTCGCCCCGATCGACATCCTCGACGTCGAGTGCAGTCGGGAGGGAATCGGCTCCTTTGTCTGCGACAACCTGATCTCGGGCACCGATGCCGAGTACCAGTTCAACTACGAGGACGTCCCCGAAGGTGAGCCGGTGACCATCCGGCTGGTGTTCGACCAGGCGATGGTGGTGCAGAGGATCGACTGGGTGAACCTGGAAGACGCCGTCCGGCTCAAGCGGAACTACCGGGCCCAGGGAGTGGTCATCAATGCCCAGGACTCACTTCAGCCGACCCTCTTCCAGCTCGAAGACCTGGCCGGGAGCCAACCCATCTCCTTCATCGCCCTCGAGACCAACTGGATCGAGATCACCATCGAGAGCGCCTATCAGGCCGAAGTGGTCGACGGCAACTCCTTCCGGGAGATGGCGATCCAAGAGATCAGGGTGATCGGCCGACCCGGCACGGTGACCAACGGGACGACCGGAACGACCGGCACCACCATCCCCGGAACGACCACCACCGTCCCCGGGAGCACTACGGCTACGCCGTAGTGAGCTACGAGCCACGAGCTACGAGCAACGGGCCAGAGCGCGTTCTGGCTCATGGCTCGTTGCTCATTTCTCGTTGCTGGAGTGACCCGAAGGGTCACTCCTTCACGTAGGGCTGGCCGTCGGCGGCGGGGGGGCGGGCGGCGCCGACCACACCTGCGACGACCACGATGGTGACCAGGTAGGGGGCCATGAGCAGGAACTCGGAGGGGATCCCCGAGTCGAGAATGGCCAGCTTGACCTGAAGCGAGTCGGCGAAACCGAAAACCAGTGCCGCGGCCAGAGCCCCGATCGGGTGCCAGCGCCCGAAGATCATCGCAGCCAAACCGATGTAGCCCCGACCAGAGGTCATGTTCTCGTTGAAGGCGCCGACCGAGCCGAGCGTGAAGTAGGCCCCGCCCAGGCCGGCGATCATCCCGCCCAGGATCACGTTGATGTAGCGGGTGCGAAACACGTTGATCCCGAGCGTGTCTGCCGCCTTGGGATGTTCGCCAACCGCCCGCGCCCGGAGGCCCCAACGGGTCTTGAACAACCCGTAGGTCATGGCGGCGACGATGAGGAACATGGCGTAGACGAAGATGTTCTGCTCGAACAAGACCCGGCCCAGCACCGGGATGTCGCTGAGGAGCGGAAGGTGGATCGGACGCAGGACGCCCGGGCTGTTGTACGACGCGGAGTCCTCCACCAGGATCTGGGCGCTGAGGAAAGAGGTGAGCCCCAGAGCGAAGATGTTGATCACCACCCCGGCGATGATCTGGTCCACCCGGTACTTGATGGCGAGCACGGCGAGACCCGCCGCCATCACCCCGCCGGCCAACGCGGCGGCGGCCAGACCCACCACCGGTCCGACGATCGTCCCCATCACCGCTCCCATGAAGGCACCGGTGAGCAGCATCCCCTCGATTCCGATGTTGATCACCGCCACCCGCTCGCACATCACCCCGGACAGGGCGCCGAATGCGATCGGGGTGGCCGCCTTGACCGATCCGTCCAGCATCCCGACCAGGCTGAGCGACTTGCCCGCGGCGGCGAAACCGAGGAAGGCGAAGGCGAAGATGCCGAGGGCGATGGCCAGGGCGACGTTGCTCCAGCGCCCGACGCCCCTGGTCAGCTCCCAACCTCCGAGGAACCCGAAGACCGCCGCCGAGAAGGTGGCCAGGCCCTTCGAGGACACCGTCCAGTCGAGGTCGCCGGCAACCTCGCCCAGCCTGAAGATCACATCGCCTTCGGTGCCCGAGGCGAGCAGACCGTAGGTCCCCACCGCCAAGATCAGGTAGATGATCCCCCTGATCCGCGCACTTCGCACCTCGGCCGGTGCCCGAACCAGGGTGGTGGCATCGGCCACGGCCGTCATGTCGACCAGCCCCGAGTCAACTGGCCTGTCTCCTTGCCTCCCCGCACCCGATAGATCGCCCGCACCAGCTCGGGTGCGGCGATGAAGATGATTATCAGGGCCTGGATGATGACGATCAGGTCGATTCCCACTTCGCTCTGCACCTGCATGGTCCGTCCCCCGGCCCGGAGCGCGCCGAAGAGGATTGCGGCGAGGACCACACCACCGGGGTGGGATCTCCCGAGCAGGGCGAGGGCGATGGCGTCGAACCCGATGGCTGCGGTGAAGCCGGGCGAGGCGCGACCGAGGACACCCAGCGTCTCATTGCCGCCCGCCATCCCGGCCAGGGCACCGGAGAGGGTCATCACCAGCACGATCGCCACCACCACACTCATCCCGCCGTACTTGGCGGCGTGCGGATTAGCCCCCACCGCCCTGAACTCGAATCCCCAGGTCGTCTTGAACAACAGCCAGTGGACCACCCAGGCCATCGCCAAGGCGACCAGGAAGCCGACATGGAGACGTAAGCCGTCGGCGCCTTCCATCGGGAGCCAGCCCAGGATCCGGGGAAGACGGGCGCTCGACTGCACCGGTTGCGAGATGGGGTCGAACCTGCCCTCGGCCTGGATCCCGGGGAGCTTGAGGATGTAGTCGAGACTGCGGAAGGCGATGAAGTTGAGCATGATCGTTGTGATCACCTCGTGCGCCCCGGTCTTGGCCCGCAACAGACCCGGTATGAACCCCCACAACGCCCCGCCGACGAAGCCGGCGAGCAGGGCAAGGGGGATGTGGACCATCGCGGGCAGTCCCTCGAAGGAGAAACCGGCGATCACCGCGACCAGACCGCCGATGGTCATCTGCCCCTCGGCACCGATGTTGAACAGCCCGGCCCTGAACCCGAGCGCCACGGCCAGACCGGCCAGGATCAAGGGCGTGGCCACCAGGAGGGTCTCCGAGATCGAGCTCCATCCCACGAAGGCGCCGGAGAAGAGGGCGCGATAGGCGGGGAGGATGGCGTCGAGCCCTTCGGTGAAGACGATGAACACCGCCCCCACCACCAACGCGCTGAGGACGGCGAGGGAGGGGATGAGGATCAGTGATCGCCAATCGACGTTTCTGGGAGCGACCCGCTCCAGCCAGGACGGCGGCTTCCTGCCCTTCGGCTCCTCCCCGACCACTTCCGGCTCTTTCGTCATACCCCGGCGCCCGCCATGAACAGACCCAGATCGGCTGCGGTCGCCTCCGAGCCGGGCACCTCGGCCACGATCTTGCCCCGGTACATGACCAGGACACGGTCGGCCAGGGCCAGTATCTCGTCGAGCTCGCTGGAGACGATCAGCACGGCGGCACCGTCGTCGCGCTCTTCGACGATGCGTTGGTGGATGTACTCGATGGATCCGACGTCGATTCCCCGGGTCGGCTGGGAGGCGATGATCAGCCTGGTGTCGCGGGCGAACTCACGAGCCACGATCAGCTTCTGTTGGTTGCCGCCGGACAGCGAGCTGGCGGTCAGCTGGGCCGACGGGGTGCGGATGTCGTACTGCTCGATCAACTCCTCGGCATGACGACGCGCCTCGTCCCAGTCCATCAGGATCCCCCTGCTGTAGGGCTTGGCGTAATAGGAGTCGAGAACGAGATTCTCGACCAGGTCGAAAGAGAGGACGAGCCCGTCTCTTTGCCGATCCTCGGGGACATGGGCCACGTCGAGCTGGTGCAGCCTCCTCGGTGAGGCGAGAGTGATGTCTTCGTCTCCGATGGTCACCGATCCGGCCAGGGGGAGGATCAGCCCGGTGATCGCTTCGACCAGCTCGGTCTGCCCGTTCCCCTGGACCCCGGCGATGCCGACGATCTCCCCGGAACAGACCTCGAAGCTGACGTCGTTGACCGCGTTGTGGAGACGCTCGTCCTGGACCACCAGGTTCTTCACCGAGAGGACGACCTCCTTGGGTTGAGCCGGCGTCTTATCGACCACCAGATCCACCGGCCGGCCCACCATGAGCTCGGCCAGGTCTTCTTTGGTGGCGGAGCCCGGCTTGGCCTCTCCAACGATCTTGCCCCGGCGCAGCACCGCGATACGGTCGGCGATCTCGAGCATCTCGCCCAACTTGTGGGTGATGAAGATGATCCCCTTTCCCGCCTCCTTGAGGCCGCGCACGATCCCGAAGAAGTCCTCGACCTCCTGGGGGGTGAGCACAGAGGTGGGCTCGTCGAAGACGATGATCTCCGCTTCGCGGAACAGGACCTTGATTATCTCGATGCGTTGCTGGACGCCCACCGGGAGATCCTCGACGATGGCGTCTGGGTCGACCTCGAGCCGGTACTTGGACGAGATCGCCCTCACCTCGTCTCGGGCCTCGTCGATGTCGATGTGACCGAGTGGCCCCCGGGTGGGCTCGACTCCGAGCACCACGTTCTCGGTCACGTCGAACACGGGCACCAGCATGAAGTGCTGGTGCACCATCCCGATGCCGGCGGCGATGGCGTCTCCGGGCCCGGCGAACTTCGCCTGCTTCCCGTCGATCAGCACCTCGCCCTCGTCCGCCTCGTAGAGACCGTAGAGGATGTTCATCAGGGTGGTCTTCCCGGCGCCGTTCTCCCCGAGCAGACCCACGATCTCCCCGGAGTTGACAGTGAGGTCGACCGAGTCGTTGGCC
>DATHUL010000131.1:0-15833 GCA_035462285.1 Acidimicrobiia bacterium | reverse complement strand
CTCTGGTGGGCCGCCTCGGCCTTGGTCGGCTCAGAGGCGCGGCTTCCCTCGCCGCCCCGGGTGCTGGAGGAGATCCGGGGGATACTGGCCGAAGACTTCTGGAATCAGTTCTGGGCCAGCATCGTCAGGGTCTTCGCCGGCTTCGTCGCCGCAATCGTGATCGGGACCCCGCTCGGGTTCCTCATGGGTCGGAGCCGCTATTGGGGCAACTTCCTCCAGGCCCCGGTGGTCGTGGCCGGATCGATACCGGGTCTGACCTACGCCGTCCTCGCCTTCGTCATCTTCGGCATCTCGTTCTGGGGACCGGTGATGGCCGTCGGCCTCATCTCGATGCCCTATGTGGCGATAAACGTCGCCGAAGGGGTGCACGGGGTGAACAAGGGCTTGGTCGACATGAGCCGGGCCTACGGGCGGAGCGAACGACAGGTGTTCAAGCACGTCGTCGTCCCCTCGGTGCTCCCCTTCATCTTCGCCGGGGTGCGTCTCTCCTTCTCCCTGGCCTGGAAAGTCGGAACCCTCACCGAGGTGTTCGGGTCGTCGAAGGGGATCGGGTTCCAGATCCGACGCAACTTCCAGCTGTTCAACATGCCCGCCGTCATCGCCTGGGTGTTGCTGTTCTGTCTGTTCATGCTGCTCCTGGAGCGGTTGGTCCTGGTCCGGATGGAGCGAAGGTTGTTCCGCTGGCGGCAATGGGAGCACGACCGGTGAGCGTCTCCTCGACCACGCTGGCGCGACCGGCGGCCGGCCCGGGCAGGGTCAGGCAGTTCCTGGTGACTCCGATGGGTGCTCAGCTCACGGCGCTGGTCGTCTTCGTGATCCTTTGGCAGCTGGTCACCGTGATCGCACCAAGAGTGCCGGGACCGGTGTCGGTGGCCCAGTTCCTCTGGGTGGAGATAAGCGGAGGCTCGCACGGAGGTGTGGTCACCGGAGAGTTCTGGGAGCACTTCGCCCACACCCTGAGACACTTCACCCTCGGCCTCCTCATAGGGTTCGTCCCCGGTCTCCTCATCGGAGTGCTGATCGGGTCTTCGCGAATCGCCCAGGCGTTGCTCAACGACACCGTGCTCGTCCTCCTCACCCTCCCCGCCTTCGTCTGGGCTTTCCTGACCACGATGTGGTTCGGGGTCTCCTGGCAGGCCCCGGTGCTCACCGTCGCCTTCGCCTCCTTCCCATTCGTCACCATCAACGTCGCCCAGGGAGTCCGCTCCATCACCCCCGAGTTGAAGAACATGTCCCGGGCGTTCGACGTCCCCCGCAGTCGTCAGTTCCGGCATCTCACCCTGGCCGCGGTCACCGGCTATGTCTTCGCCGGGCTCCGTTTTGCCATCATCATCGGCTGGAACGGGATCCTGCTCTCGGAGTGGTTTGCCGGTCAGGACGGAGTCGGGTTCCGAACCCGCTACTGGTTCGACGCCAACCGCTACCGCGGTTTCGTCGGCTGGGTGATCGTCTTCATCGTGTTCATCATCGTGCTCGACCGGCTCATCCTGAACCGGTTGCAGAAACGTGCGTTCCGGTGGAGAGATCCCGTCGACAGCGACGCCGATCAGGTCAAACTCGAACAGGTAGGTGGATGAACGTGGCCCGTGTCGACATTCAGAATCTGAAGAAGGTGTTCCCGGCGCCACACAAAGGCGGCGACCCGGTGGTGGCGATCGAGGACATCACCCTCGAGGTCGACGGCAACGTCTTCGTCTCGGTGGTGGGACCCTCGGGCTGTGGCAAGAGCACCCTGTTGAACATCCTCTCCGGGGTGGAGACTCCGAGCAGCGGAACGGTGTCGGTGAAGGAGGGCGATCGCCCCGCCCGGTTGGGCTACGTGTTCCAGGATGCGCGCCTCCTCCCGTGGCGCACGGTGATGGACAACATGCTCTATGTCCGCGACGACGACGGGAAGACCGCCCAGAGCGCGGCCGAGCGCTATCTGGAGATGGTCGGGCTCAACCACACCGGCGAGATGTTCCCGGGGCAACTCTCCGGCGGTATGCAGCAGCGGGTGGGGATCGCCCGCGCCTTCTCGGTCGAGCCCGACCTGCTGCTCATGGACGAGCCGTTCAGTCATCTCGACGCCATCACCGCCCGCTCGCTGCGGGACCACCTCCAGGTGTTGTGGACCGCGACCAGGAAGACGGTGCTCTTCGTCACCCACGACGTGGTCGAGGCGGTGCAGCTATCGGACCGGATCATCGTCCTCGCCCCGGGCGGGAGGATCTTCGACGACATCAAGATCGACCTGGAGCACCCCCGACGCGCCGCCGACCCCAAGGTGGCGACGCTGCAAGCGGAGATCCTGGGCCGGTTCGAGGAGATGCACCCGTCGGGCACCGCCAACCTGGTCTAGCTACCTAGTCGAGGATGGCTACCGCCCGGGTGGGGCCGCCGTGAGCGCCGACCACCTTGAGCGGGAACCCGACGAAGGTGAACCGCTTCCCCACCACTTCGGTGAGGACCAGGTTCTCGTAATGCGTCTTGCGCTGATGACGGCACATGAGATGGACCGGGTAGACGGTCGACACCGGGTTGTCCGGAGTCGGCGAGTCCACGCCAAAGGTGGTGATCCCCTTGTCCAGGATCCAGTCGCAGGCCGCCTCGCCGAGACCGGGGAAGCTGCTCAGGTACTCCGGCGTGTCGTGATACCGGTCGTAGGTGGCGGTGTAGAAGAAGCAGTGATCCCCAGGGTCGATCGAGAGCCCGGAGGAGGCCAGCGCCGCGTCGAGATGGTCGGGGGTGATGTCGGTCTGGGGAGGGACATCGGACACGTCGAGGCAAACCGCCGGCCCGTAGAACAGACCCAGGTCCATCTGGTCGATGGTGAGAGCGCTCGGGTCGGGGTCGAGGTGGCTGAACGAGTCGACATGGGTGGGGCCGTTGTCGTTGAGCATGAACCCCAGTGTCTGGAACGAGAAGTCCGAGGTGAACCTGGGCCCGGTCTCCTCGTGGGTGGCGTGCTGGAAGGTCACCGTCTTCAGATGACCCGGGTATACCTTCATCCCCTCGTAGATGGGTTGGGAGAGATCGATCAGTGTCATTCCTGCTCCTTGCTCATTGTCAGTACATCACCACACCCGAGTTCACATTCAGGTCGGCGCCGGTGATCCCGCCCGCCCCGTCCGAGGCGAGAAAGACCGCGGCCCGGGCCACGTCTTCGGGGTCGGTGAGACGCCCCAGTGCCGCCTCCCCCTCGAACTCGCCTCGCACCGCGTCGACCTCGATCCCCCTCGCCTCGGCCTGGGCCTTGATCGCCCACTCGATCCGGGGCCCGGAGACGAAACCGGGCGAGATCAGGTTGACCCGTATCCCATCCGGCCCGGCCTCGAGGGCGAGGGTCCGGGTCAGCCCGATCAGCGCGGTCTTGGTGGTGGTGTAGGCGGAGCGGCCGAACAGGGGCCGCTTACCGCTTATCGAGCCGATGATGACCACGGACCCTCTCTTTTGGCCGACCATGACCGGCAGCACGGCCCGGGTCACCAGGAACACACCGAACACGTTCACCTCGAACGTGGCCTTCCACTCGCCGGGATCCACCTCCCACAGCCTGCCGCTGGGGCCACCGATCCCGCTGTTGTTGACCAGCACGTCGATCCGGCCATGCCCGCCCATCACCGCCTCGACCATGGTCGCCACCGAGGACTCCGAGGTCACGTCGGTCTCGACCATCATCGGCGTGCCGCCCGACTCGACGACCATCTCCGCAGTCTCGCTCAGACCCGCCCCATTTCGAGCCGCCAGGACGACGACGTCCCCGCAGGCACCGAACTCCCGGGCGATGACACGTCCGATCCCCTGGCTGGCGCCGGTGACCACGGTCACCCGTGGCTCACCCGACATCGTCGACCTCCAGCACGTCGGGGAAGAACTCGGGGTTGAGACGAAGCCGTGCGCTGATGGCGTGACCCTCCATCAGCTCGGCGTCCGCCACCACCGCCGCCGGCTCGGCGACATGACGTGACCCCTCGGGTCCGCAGCGCTGGGTGGTTACCGTCTTGAGGAACTTGCCCACCCACAGACCACCGGTGTAACGGGCCGCGCCTCTTGTGGGAAGGGTGTGGTTGGTGCCGATCGCCTTGTCCGAGTAGGCGACGGTGGCATGGGTCCCGATGAACAGGCTCCCGTAGTTGCTGAGGCGGTCGACGAACCAATCAGGATCCCGGGTCTGGATCTCGAGATGCTCGGGTGCGATCTCGTCTGCGGTCTTCACCATCTCGGCGTCGTCGGCGCAGAGGATGACGGTCCCGAAGTCGCGCCACGCAGCCCCGGCGATCTCGGCGGTGGGCCAGCGTTCCAGCCACCAGTCGACCTGCTCGATGGCGGCCCGCCCCAGGGCCTCGTCGGTGGTGGCCAGGATGGCCGGGGATGTGGGGCCGTGCTCGGCCTGGCCGAGCAGATCGCAGGCGACCACCGCGGGGTCGGCGCTGTCGTCGGCGATGATCATGATCTCGGTGGGACCGGCGAGGAGGTCGATCCCCACCCTCCCGAACAGCTGGCGCTTCGCCTCGGCCACGTATGCGTTCCCCGGCCCGACGATCATGTCGACCGGATCTGATCCCTCCAGCCCGAATGCCATCCCGGCCAGAGCCTGCACCCCGCCTACACAGAAGATCTCGTCGGCCCCGCACTCGGCCATCGCCCAGAGCTGGGGCGGGTGCATGCCCCGGTTGTCCCGGGGCGGGGCCGCCGCCATCACCCTGCTCACCCCGGCCACCTTGGCGGTGGCCACGGTCATCACCGCCGAGGCGATCAGTGGGTAACGCCCTCCCGGCGAGTAGGCGCCGACCGACCCCACCGGGATGTGGCGTTGCCCGAGGAAGACGCCGGGCAGGGTCTCGGTCTCGAAGTCGGACAGCGTGCTCCTCTGCAGCTTGGCGAAGTTGGTCACCTGATCGATGAGAAAACGGGCGCTCTCCTCCACCACCGGGTCCATCTGCGCGGACGCCGCCGCCACCTGCTCCTCGCTCACCCGGAACGATGGCGGGCTCCACCCGTCGAGACGCTCCGAATGCCGGCGCACCGCGGCGGTTCCCCCTCGCTCCACCTCTGAGATGATCAGCGAGACGGTCTCTCTGACTTCGCGTGTCACTTCCTCGGGCGGCGGGGTGGGCTGCTTCAGATAGTGCACGGCGGAGGGATCACGGGTGGCCAATCCTATATCTTGCACGATGACCCGTCACCCTGGATGGCCGGTCGTTGCCCTGGAAGTAGGGTTGGTCTACCGACCAAGGAGGGTGACGTGCTGGGATGGGTCGACGACATCGAGCGGCTGACAGTCGACAACGCCAACTTCAGGACAGTGGTCTACACCGGGGAGCACACCCAGCTGACCGTGATGAGTCTCCTTCCCGGCGAGGAGATCGGTTGGGAGTCACACCACGATCGCGACCAGTTCCTCCGTCTCGAGCAGGGCAGGGCGCGGGTCGACTTCGGATCGGGTGAGGAGGGGGTCGACGAGAGCCACGAGGTGGAGGACGACTGGGCCTTCATCGTGCCGGCCGGGGTCTGGCACAACGTGGTCAATATCGGTGACCAGGAGGTGAAGCTCTACTCCCTCTACTCACCGCCGGAGCACCCTGACGGCACCGTCCATGCCACCAAGGCCGAGGCCGACGCCGCCGAGCACCACTGACCCCCGCATCGGACCCGAGCCGGACCCCAGAACAGGCTCTTGGTGCCGCCGCCGTCGACCGAGATGGCGGTCCCCTGGATGTGCCGGGCCCGGGGCAGGCAGAGGAACACGGCCAGCTCGGCCACGTCCTCGGGAGTGCCGAGACGACGGATCCCCTGACGCTGGATGGTCTCGGCCAGCACCTGGTCGGGGGTCTTGCCCTGCGCCGCGGCCTGATCGCTCATCATCTCGGTGAGTCGCTCGGTCTGGACCTGACCAGGGTGGATCATGTTGACGTTGACGTCGTCGACCAGACCGAGCCCGGCCAGGGCCTTCCCGAAATTGGCCAGCGCCGCATTGACCGCCCCGCCGATGGCGAAATCGGGGTTTGGGGTGCGGGCCATCCCTCCGATGATATGGACCACCGAGCCGTGGCTCTCCGCCAGTTGGGGCCAGAAGAGCCGGGAGAGACGGACCGCTCCGAAGAACTTGAGGTTGAACCCGTCCTGCCACAACTGGTCGGGCATCTCGAGGAAGGGGCCGCTCTTGGTGGCGCCGGCGCAGTTGACCAGGATGTCGATGTGGTCGAATCGGGCGGTCGCCTCCCGGTGCAGGGTCTGGCAACCCTCGATTGTGGACAGGTCGGCCGGGACGGTCTCGACCCGCCGGTCGGTGGCGGTGGCTATCTCCTTGGCCGTCGCCTCCAGGGTGTCGCCGGTTCGGGCCGAGATCACGACGTCGGCGCCCTCCTCGGCCAACCTGCGCGCGATCGCCTTGCCTATCCCCCGGCTCCCGCCGGTGACCACGGCCACTTTCTCCGACAATTCCACAGGTCCTCCCTTGCCATCTGCTGGGGGGGACGATACCCGGCCCTGGTCGCGCCACCCTCGTCGGCGTAGACTGACCATCATGGAATGGGTCCTGTACGCCGGTCTGGCTGTGGTCGCCATCGTTGCGATCCGTTGGCTGCTGCTACGGATCGCGGGTCAAGGAGGCACCTCGGACCGTGACGCAGCGGCGACGGTCGATCAGATATTGGCTGAGACAGATGCCTTCCGTGGCAGCAGATCCCCCGACGACCGGCCGTGGGACGGCCAGAAACGCATGGCGCCACCAACCCAGGACGGCGGTGGAGTCGGCGGCTAGGCCTGAGCGCGGGCCCGGCTACCGTCCCCGGCCATGCGCATCGCCGTCCTCGATGACTACCAGCAGGTAGCCGCCTCTCTCGCCGACTGGTCGACGCTGGAGGCCGAGATCGTCTTCTTCCCCGATCACATCTCCGATCGGAGCGAGCTTCTGGACCGACTTGCCGGATTCGACGTCGTGGTCGCCATGCGGGAGCGCACCCCCTTTCCTCGTCCGGTCCTCGAGGGGCTTCCCGACCTGCGGCTCCTGGTGACCACCGGGTCGGCCAACGCCTCGATCGACGTGAAGGCTGCTCAGGAGCTGGGAATCGTCGTCTCCGGCACCGCGTCACTCGCTCATCCGACCGCGGAGCTGACCTTTGCCCTGATCCTGGCCCTGTCCCGTGGTCTGGTCGATCAGGTCGGCTCGGTGCGAGGGGGCGGGTGGCAGGTGGGTCTGGGCCGTGACCTGCTTGGCTCGACCTTGGGGGTGATCGGGCTGGGTCGTCTCGGATCACAGGTGGCGGGAATGGGGCAGGCGTTCGGGATGGACGTGCTCGCCTGGAGCCACAATCTGACCCGGGAGATGGCGGCCGAGGTGGGGGTGAGCCAGGTGTCGATGGACGAGCTGTTGAGCCGGGCCGACTTCGTCACAATCCACCTCCGGTTGAGCGACCGGACCGTGGGCCTGATCGGACGAGACGAGCTGGCGTCGATGAAGCCGGGCTCATATCTGGTCAACACCTCCCGGGGACCGATTGTGGACGAGACGGCCTTGCTCGACGCCGTTCGCTCCGGGCTCATCGCCGGCGCCGCCCTCGATGTCTTCGACCACGAGCCCCTGTCCCCCGATCACCCCTTGCGCACCGAGCCCCGCATCCTGGCCACGCCTCACATCGGGTATGTCACCCGGGAGTCGTATCAGGTCTTCTACCGGGGTGTGGTGGAGTCGATCGAGGCCTGGCGCCACGGCGAGCCGATCCGTCTCCTCAGCTGAGTCTCAGGTGTGGAAGTCGGGATAGCCGTGGGGCGTCACCGCCTCCCGAAACGACGAGATCAGCTCCTCGATGCCCATTTGCTCGGGAACCGACACCGAGCGAGCGAACTGCCAGAGCAGGAAGGGGTTGGCACCCATCGCGTAGATCGCCCCGTAGTCTCTGGTCCGGAGGGCCTCCCGTTCCTCGTCGGTGAGGCGACCCCCTTCGGGATGGGGCGGAACCGGCCGCTCATAGCGCTCCTCCCACGAGACGAGGAATGAGCCGGGGTCGTCCTTGAACGCGGCCAGAGCCGCATCGGAGGTGTCCACCTCCCACATCAGCTTGTTCAACATGTACCGGCTCATGACGCTTCCCAGGCGAAGAAGGGGAGGTTGCCGAACCGGGTTGGTGTGCCCTCGGCCAGGGTGGCCCGTCTCCCCCTGGCAACGGCGAGACAGGTGACGAAGTTGAGGAACTGGTAGCTCTCGTTCCCCGCCTCGGTGAGACGATCGAAGCTGGTCGAGGCCACCGCTGCGTCGAGTTCTCCTCGGCTCATCCAAGACACCGCTTCCTCGTCGAAGCCGGGGTCCGGGCTATGGCCGAGGAACTGTCGTGGCCCTCCCAGCTCGTGGGCGAGATGACCGCTGCCCACCACCAGCACCCGCCGCGTCGCCGGGAACGAATCGATCCGATCGGCGAGGTGGGTCCCCAGGGCGGCGAAGCGAGCGGCGATGGGGATCGGCGGCGCATTGCAGTTGGTGAGCACCGGCACCACCGGGACGTCGAGATCGGGAGTGAGGAAGAGAAGGGGGACGAGAAAGGAATGATCGAGCCAGGGCTCGTCGCTGAAGGCAAAGTCGAATCCGGGGGCCAGATCGCGCCCCCCGAGCAGATGGGACCCGAGATCGGGTTCGCCGGGCACCACGGCCGGGGGCAAACCGAACACCCTGCTCTCGTTGGGATGACCGGCGCGCATCTCGGGCGCTTTCCCGATCATGAAGGCCGGCATGTTGGACATCGTCAACATATGGAAGTGGTCTGAGCCGACCAGGACGATCACGTCGGGGGCCAGGTCGCCCACCCGCGCCCGGAGTCGATCGAAGTTGGCGGCGACCTCCTCCAGGTCGGAGGGAGTCGAGCCGCGCAGGCTCGACCACATCAGTGGATTGTGGGTCACGCCGAGCACACCGACCAGCTCAGCCATCGCCGACCTTCGCCACCAGGTCGAGACGTCGCAACAACCGACCCAGCTCGATCCGTTCCGCCTCCATGAAGACCATGCTCTCCTCGGGCCCGGAGTGGCTGTCGACCCAGAGGTTCTCCTCGAGCAGCCGTCGCCATCGCTCGCCGGCGAGGGCAAGGGCGAGACGATGGGACCAGACGTCGATCTCGGTCTGGTCGAGCCCGGGAGGCCCGACCAGCCCCCGCCAGGTGCCCCGGACGCAGGGGATCCCGAGCTCGACTGAGGTGGGGGTCCCGGCGAACACCCCGCCGAGCCGTAGCGGTGAGGTCACCATCACCGCGGTCAGCGCGCTCTCCACCACTCCGGCGATTGCGCTGGCTGCGCTGACCACGGCGACGTCCGCCTCGCCCGCTATCAGGTCGGCCAGGGCGTGCTGTGCCGAATCGAAGACGTGTACGGGCAGAGAAGCGACTGCGGCGCCGGCGTGCCCGGCGATCTCGGCCAGGATCAAATGGTTCATGTTCCCCAGGGCGGTGGCGAAGGAGACGACCGCGGTCCCTGCCGCCATGGCGTCGAGCAAGACGGATGCCTCTTCGAGACCGGATCCGGGCCGGACCACCAGGACGCAGTGCTCGGTGTAGAGCAGAGCCAACGGGGTGAGGTCGCGATGATCGATGGCCGACACCCCGACCAGGGCATTGGTGACCAGGGTCGGTGAGCTGACCGCGGCCAGATCGACGGCTCCCGGAGAGGCGACGAGCCGGTCCCAGGCATTGCCCCCACCCCGCCCCGGCAGGTTGGTGACCGTCACCCCGTCCCCCAGCGATGCGGCGACGGCGCGGGCGGCCCGGTCCTGTCCCCCTCCCGGCGGCGTCCCTGCGATGATCTCCACGGCCACGGCGGCCGACGCTACCCGACCGGGGACGGCCCCGGGCCGGTCGCATAACATGGCCGGGTGGCTGCCATCATCAAAGCGGTCGAGTCGACCGCCCTCCGCTTCCCCCTGCCCGAACCGATCACGACCGCCCTCTCTACCTACACCCATGTCGACGCCACCGCGGTTCGGATCCACACCGAGGAGGGTCTGAGCGGCTTCGGGATCACCGCGGGACTGGGTGGGTCGGCTGCCGCCGCGATCAAGCCCTACATCGACGCCGAGCTGGCCCCCCTCGCCATCGGCCAGGACGCCCTGGCCACCGGGGCGCTGTGGCACCGGATGTGGAGCCCCAACAAGCCGAGGATGCGGGCCGGGCTCGGTGTCTGGGCCCTTTCCGCGATCGACATCGCCTGCTGGGACCTGGTCGGGAAGACCGCCGGCCTCCCGGTGCACCGTCTGCTCGGGGGCTTCCAGGACCCGGTTCCGGTGTACGGGAGCGGAGGCTGGCACAGCCTCGGCGACGACGAGCTGGTCGGGGAATGCCAGGCCTTCGCCGCCCGGGGGATCACCGCCTACAAGTACAAGATCGGCAGCCCCCGGGACCGGGAGCGAACCGCGCTGCTTCGACGGGAGATGGGCGAGGGGTTCGTTCTCCTCGCCGACGCCAACCAGCGGTTCACCGTGGCCGAAGCGCTGGAATCGGCCCGGATGCTGGCCGACCATGGGGTCGCCTGGATCGAGGAGCCGGTGCTGGCCGACAGCAGCGACGACCTGGCCGAGGTGGCGGCTGTCTCGCCGGTGCCGGTGGCGACCGGGGAGAACGTGTACTTCGGCTGGGGGTTCCGGGAGATCTGTGACCGGCGCGCCGCCGCCTACCTCCAGCCCGACGTCGGGCGTTGTGGCGGAATCACCGAGTTCGCCAAGATCGCCCATCTCGCCGAGACCTTCAACCTGGCCCTGAGCAGCCACCTGTGGCACGAGCTGTCGATCAGCCTGGTCGGGGCGAGCAGGCGAGGGTTCATGGTCGAGTTCGCCGAGCTGATACCGGCCGACGCCCTGACCCGGGAGTTCGAGGTGAGCAACGGTCAGATCCGCGTCCCCGACGTGCCCGGGCACGGGGTCGAGCTGACCGACGATGCGATGACCCGGTTCGCGGTGTAAGGAGGCCTCGGATGCGCATCGAAGCCATGGAGATCCGTCCGGTGACGATGACCCTGCGCACCCCGATCCCGATGTCGAACGGCGTCATCGAGGCCACGGGCAACGTCTTGGTCAGACTGGTCTCCGACGAGGGTGTGGTCGGCTGGGGTGAAGGGGTGGAAGCCCCGGCCCTGACCCACCAGACCCAGAGCGACATCGTCGCCGACCTCCGCTCCCTGCACGGGACCTTGATCGGTTCCGACCCCATGCGGCGCAACGAGCTCTGGGGCCGTCTCAACGCCGCACGACCCGCCGCCACCACCGCAATCGGCGCCATCGACATCGCGGTCCACGACCTGGCGGGCAGGGTGCTCGGCGTTCCCGCCCATCAGCTGCTGGGCGGGGCGGTCCGGGACCGGATCCCGGCCCTGACCCTGGTCGGGAGTGGCGACGCTTCGGCCGACGCCGACAAACTGGCCCAGCGGCACGAGCAGGGGTTCCGCTGGTTCAAGATCAAGCTGGGAATGGCCCCGCCCGAGATGGAGTTGGCGACCCTGGCCAAGGCTGTCGAGCTGGTCGGGGGCGAAGGCGTGATCTGCGGCGACGTGAACGAGGCCTGGGGCGAGGAAGAGGCCGGGGCATTTCTCTCCCGGCTCGACGGCAACCAGATCCGCTTCATCGAGCAGCCGGTTCACCGGGCCGACCATGCCGCCCTGCTCCGGCTGGCGGAGTCCTCACCGGTGAAGCTGTGCGCCGACGAGAGTGCGGGCAGTCTGGCCGCGGTGATCGGGTTCCTGGGCACCGCGGTGGGCGGCGTGAGCCTGAAGCTGATCAAGCACGGGGGAATGACCGGGGTGATGCGTGGCGCCGCCATCTGCTCGGCCGGGGGCCTCGGCGTCAACCTGGCCGGGAAGGTGATCGAGTCGTCGATCTCGGCGGCGGCCAACCTGCACTGCGCCGCCGCCATGGACCGGGTCGACTTCGGGTGCAGCCCGGCCAACCAGGGGTTGATCCAGGACGTCAGCGAGACCCCGATCACCGTCGGCGACGGCCATTTCCAGGTCCCGACCGGGCCCGGCCTCGGTGTCGAGGTGGACGAGAGCATGGTGAGGCTGCTCGCCGGTTGAGCCCTACCCGTCGATACGAGCCACCCCCAGTGGCCTGAGGCCGGCCCCGACTGTGGCCCTGCATCTGCTCGACACGATGGTGGCGGCGTCGCAGGCCTCGTCGAGATCCGGGAAGAAGGCGAAGCAGGCCGATCCCGATCCGGTCATCGCCACCTGCAAGCCCCACTGCGCTCGCAGATCGGCCATGAAATCGGCCAGCTCCGGCTCCAGGTCGAAGGCGGCCGGGGTCAGGTCGTTGCGGATCGGCATCCCGTCGCGTAGCTGGGGGGGGAGGAGCCTGGGGATCATCTCCTCACCGCTCGGGCCCTCGAGCTCGTCCCATCGCCGGTAGACCTCGGGGGTGGACAGATGGAAGGGGGGCACCGCCACAGCCACCGCAAAACCGCTCAGCGGTGGCAGCGTCTCGATCGACTCTCCCACTCCGGTGACGAGCAGGGTCCCACCGGTGAAGAAGAGTGTCACATCGGAGCCGATGGAAGGCCCGGTCTCCTCCGCCATCGACCGAGGCAGCCCTGCCAGCTCGCAGACCGCGACCAGGGTGGCGGCGGCGTTGGAGCTGCCCCCGCCCAGCCCGGCACCGGGAGGGATCCTCTTGTCGAGGCGGACGTGGAGTGGAGGCACCCGGCCTCTTCTCCGCAGCTCCTCGAGGGACCGGGTCACCAGGTTGTCCTCCGGGTCGAGGTCGGCGCCTTGCACCTCCAACAGGTCTTGGTCCGCTCCGTCTATCTCGAGGATGTCGAACCAGTCGATGGTCTGCACCAATGACTCGATCGGGTGAAAGCCGTCGGACCGTGGCGATCCGACCAGGAGGGCGAGGTTCAGCTTGGCCGGGGACTGGTATCTCGTCATGGTCGGGCCAGCTCCAGGTAATCGGCCGGGGAGAGATCCTCGGCCCGGGCGGTCGGGTCGAGCCCGGCTCGCTCCAGCACACTGATCGGATCGTCGAACATCTCCCCCAGTGATCGCCGCAGCATCTTGCGTCGCTGGTTGAAGGCCACGGCCGCGATCTCGATCGCCCGTTCCGCCCCGTCCGGCGCGGGGACCCTGTCCAGGACGACCACCGAAGATTCGACCCTCGGCGGCGGGAAGAAGACATGTGGCGGAACCCGGAAACCGGGTCGGCTCCGGGCGTGGATCCCCGCCACCACCGAGGGGATGCCGTAGTGGGGATCCCCGGGACCGGCGAGAAGACGCTGCGCCACTTCGAGTTGCACCATCACCACGAACTTCTCGATCTGTGGCACCCGGCGCAATGCGTCCAGGAGAACGGGAGTCCCCACGTTGTAGGGGAGGTTGGCCACCATGATCCAGCCCTCCCCGGCCAGATCGGCGGCCAGGTCCGCCGTGACCACGTCGAGGAATCGAAGCTCGACGTCGAGACCACGGGTCTCCTCCTCGAGTACCCCAATCAGACCGGCGTCGATCTCGTACGCCACGACGTGGGCGCCCGCCGCGGCCAGGGCGCGGGTCAGACTGCCGGTCCCGGCGCCGACCTCGACCACCCGTGCCCCCGGCGCCACCCCGGCCAACGTCACGATTCTCCGCGTGATGTTGGGGTCGGCGAGAAAGTGCTGGCCGAGGCGTCGCGACGGGGAGAGACCGTGCTCCCGGAGCAACCCGGCGATCCTGGAGCGTGATTGGGCCGTCATACCCCGAACAGCCGGGCCGCGTTGGACGAAGTGATCCGGGCCACCTCCTCGACCGGCAGGTGCCAGACCCGGGCCAGAGCCGCCCCGACCAGGGCTACCCAGGCCGGCTCGTTCGGCTCGCCTCGATGCGGCGGAGGAGCCAGATAGGGGGTGTCGGTCTCGACCAGGGCGCGCTGGGGCGGCACCTGGGCTGCTCCCAGCCTGACCGTATCCCCGGTCTCGAAGGCGACCGGGCCGGCGAAGGAGAACATCACACCCAGGTCGAGGAAGCGACGGGTCCATCGCGGACCCCCGGTCCAGCAGTGCAGGATCGTCTGTGCCGCCACCCCGGTGCCCTCGATGATGGAGAAGACGTCTGCGAACGCATCACGGCAGTGGACGATGATGGGCTTGCCCAGGTCCATGGCGAGCCCGATCTGTGCCCGGAAGGCGGCGATCTGCTCCTGGCGGGGGGCGAGGTCCCGATAGAAGTCGAGCCCGGTCTCCCCTACCGCTGCCGCGCCAGCGGCAATATCGATGATGGCCGGGCCATCCGCCGCCCACCTCCCGGCGTCATGAGGGTGAAGACCGGCGGTGGAGAGGACACGTCCCGGGTGCGATCCGGCCAGATGGGCCGACTTCCTCGAGCTCTCCAGGTCGACACCGGGCACCACGACCCAGTCGACCTCGACGGCGCGGGACAGCAACGGCTCCGCCCCCCGCTTGTCGAGCTGGAGATGGCAGTGAGTGTCGACCCATCCCATCGCGGTGACGGTAACCGGCATGGGTGATGACCCCATGGGTAGGCTCGGCCAGGGGAGGTGAGGTTGATATGGAAACTGGCATCGCCCGCAAGATCGAC
Organism: Acidimicrobiia bacterium; assembly: GCA_035462285.1. GTDB lineage: Bacteria > Actinomycetota > Acidimicrobiia > Spongiisociales > ZC4RG35 > JARDZU01. Next base: position 1,316 of record DATHUL010000131.1, on the reverse strand, counting down.
GACCTGGGACGCATAGTGATCCCGGCCGAGACGAGACGACTGTTCAACATCCGGGAGGGGGACCATCTCTTCATCGCCGTCGAAGGTGGCTCCATCGTCCTGCGCAAGCTGACCGACACCTGCACCTTTTGCGGTTCGGAGACCAAGGTCAGCCAGTTCAAGGGCAAGGGCATCTGCGCCTCCTGCCGGGCTCAGCTGGCGTCCTGATCCTCGATCAGGGCCTGGTAGATCGACCGACGGGACACACCGGTGGCCCCGGCCACCCGTTTCGCCGCCTCTGACGGCGACGAACCGGCAGCGACCAGATCCCTCGCCTCGGCGATGACCATCTCCAGCGGCAGCCTCTCCACCGGGCCCGGCGCCACTACCACCGTGAACTCGCCCTTCGCCTCCCGGGACCGCCACTCTTCTATCGCCGCGCCGACCGTGCCCACCCAGACCTCCTCGTGGATCTTGGTCAGCTCCCTGGTGATCGCGATCTCGCGCTCCGGGCCGGTGACGTCGGCTATCGATTCCAAGTCCGGGACGAGACGGTGCGGGCTGACGAAGAGAACCACGGGCCGATCTTCGGTGGCGAGCCCGGCGAGACGGTCGGACCGTTCCCGTCCCTTGCGGGGGAGAAACCCTTCGAACACGAACCGATCGGCCCCGAATCCGGCCAGGGCGACCGCACTGGTCACCGCCGACGGCCCGGGGATCACGGTGACCGGGTATCCGGCCGCACGAGCCCGTCGCACCGCCTCGGCGCCGGGGTCCGAAACCGCCGGCATGCCCGCGTCGCTGACCAGGGCGACGGTGAGGCCATCGCCGAGCGCATCGAGCAGGTCCTCGGTCCGACTCATCTCGTTGCCCTCGAACAGCGACCTGACCTTGGGTGTGGCCCCGACATGTTGGAGGAGGGTGGAAGTCCGTCTCGTGTCCTCGGCATAGACCACATCCGCCGACCGCAGCGTGTCGCGGAGACGGTCCGAGATGTCGCCGAGGTTTCCGATCGGGGTCGCGCACACCACCAGCCGGCCCCCATCAGCCACGGGTCACCTCGACCCGATCTCCGATGCGGGGCACCGGTTGGCTCGGGGGCAACTCGACAAGGATCCGGGCAGAGGGGATCACCATGACCCGGTTGGGCCGGAGTGTTCTCGTCGACACCACCCTCATGTCTGCGTCGAGCCCGATGACCGGGATCGGGCGGCGCAGGCCGAAGCCATGGACGCTACGGGCACGCATCACCACGGCCGATCCGGGAGGAGCCCGTCTCAGCCCGTGAAATCGGTCGATGAAGGTGCGCGCCAGGAACCCGCTCATCTGCCAACCCG
>DATHUL010000130.1:0-5068 GCA_035462285.1 Acidimicrobiia bacterium | reverse complement strand
CGCCGACGGCGACGGCGAGGTTTCCGGGGAGGGTCCAGGGCGTCGTGGTCCAGATGAGCAGGTAGTCGCCGGCAGCGACCGGGCCCGGACCGTCGAGGACCTCGAGCCGCACCGTGATCGACGGGTCGTCCACATCCCGGTAGTCCTTGTTCGCCTCGAAGTTGGATAGAGGGGTGGCCGCCCCCCAGGAGTAGGGGAGCACCTTGAAGTCCTTGTAGACGAGGCCCTTGTCCCAGAGCTGTTTGAACACCCACCAAACCGTCTCCATGAACTCGGGATCCATGGTCTTGTAGTCATCTTCGAAATCGACCCAGCGACCGATCCGCTCGGTCAGCGTCTCCCAGTTCTCCGTGTTGGCCTGAACCACGCTGCGGGCGGCCTCGTTGAACCGGTCGATCCCGAAGTCGGCGATCGCCTTCGGGCCCGATATGCCCAGCCGCTTCTCCACCTCCATCTCGACGGGCAGCCCGTGGGTGTCCCAGCCGAAGCGTCGCTCCACCCGGTACCCCCGCATCGTCCAGTATCGGGGCACCATGTCCTTGATCACACCGGCGAGGAGATTCCCGAAGTGGGGGCTTCCGGTGGGGAACGGCGGGCCGTCGTAGAAGATGTACTCGTTGTCGGCTGGACGCCGAGTGACCGACTCTTCGAAGGCGTTGGTCTTTCGCCACAGGTCGAGGACCTCTTCCTCCATGGCGGGGAGGTCGACGTTTGGCCCGATCCGGGTGAAGCCGGTCGTGGATTCCGACGGGTCTCTTCTGTCCGACATGGGAGTGGGATGGTAGGTGTGGACGGAGCCGTCGATCTCCACCTTCGAAACCCCGGTAGCGTGGCAGTGGTGGAGAACCTTCCCGTGATCGCCCATCGTGACGGTGTGCTGATCAAGGTATGGGCCGTGCCTCGGGCATCCAGGACCGAGATCGCAGGATGGCACGGCGGTCGGGTCAGGATCCGGGTTACGGCCCCTCCCGAGGGGGGCAGGGCCAATCAGCAGGTGTCCCTGGCCCTTTCCGAGCGCCTCGGGTCCCCGGTCGAACTGATCAGCGGGGGGTCGGCCAGGGGCAAGGTGTTCCTGGCTCGAGCGCTCGAGGTCGACGAGGTCCTGGCGAGACTTCCCCGATAATGGCCGGGCATTGGTAGGGTTTCCGCCCTTTACCAGGGGGATGTAGTGGCACGACAGCTGGCCAAGTCAACGGTCGAGAAGTACCGAGCCCGGCTCGAAGATGAGCGGGCGCGTCTCCAAGATCTCGTCCGGGAGTATGAGCAGGAGTTGGAGGAGGCGCGTCTGTCCGAGAGCTCATCGGACCGGAGCCCCGACCCGGGCAACGCCGAGGCGAGCTCGACCAAGCTGGAGTACGCCAAGGAGCTGTCCCTCGAGCAGAACACGCTCGATCTCCTCAGCAAGGTGGAGTGGGCGCTGGCCAGGATGGGAGAGGGCACCTACGGCATATGCGAGAGCTGCGGAAAATCGATTCCCTTGGCCAGGTTGGACGCTCTCCCCTACGCGACGCTCTGCGTCGACTGCGCACGCAGAGGTTGATCCGCAGGTACACGGTGGGAGCGGGGCTGGCAGCCCTGGTGGTGGCGGTCGACGCCGTCACCAAGCGCTGGGCGTCGATCGAGTTCGCAGGGTCACCACTCGACGTGATCCCGGGTTTCCTCCGGCTCAGGTTCACCGAGAATCCCGGAGCGGCCTTCTCCCTCTTTCAGGACGCCGGGCAGTTCCTGGGAGTCGCCGCGATCCTGGTCGGTGCCGGGCTGCTCTGGGCGATCCGGCTCGAGCGTCCCATCATCGAGACGGCCGCATACGGCCTGATCGTCGGGGGAGCGCTGGGCAACCTGGTCGATCGGATGTTCCGCGGACCCGGGTTCCTCGACGGCAAGGTCATCGACTGGATCGACCTCTGGTGGATCCCCACCTTCAACGTGGCCGACATGTCGATCACGATCGCGGTGACCCTCCTGCTCGCCCATGCGTGGCTGACACGCTGAGGCTCGAAGTCCCGGAGCGACTCGACGGGGACCGCGTCGACAAGGTCCTCGCCGACCTGCTCGAGATCAGCCGCGCCCGGGCGCGGGCACTTCTCGACGCCGGGGTGCTCCTCGACGGCTCACCGGCGAGGCCGAGCGATCGGGCCCGGTCAGGCGCCGTCATCGAGACGCCGGAGCCGGCCGCGGTCATCCATCTTCGGGCCGAGCCGGTCGCATTCGGTGTGATCCACGAGGATCCGCACCTGATCGTGGTGGACAAGCCGGCCGGGCTCGTGGTCCACCCCGGCGCCGGCAGCACCGGCGCCACCCTGGCCGCCGGGCTCCTCCACCGCTATCCGGAGTTGGAGGGCGTCGGAGACCCGGGACGGTGGGGCCTGGTGCATCGCCTCGACCGGGACACCTCGGGTGTCCTCTTGGTGGCGCGGACCAGCGAGTCCTTCGAGGCGTTGCGTTCAGATCTGGCCCGCCGGCGCATAGACCGCATCTACCGGGCCCTGGTGCACGGCATCTTCGCCACCCCGACCGGGACTATCGAGGCGCCGATCGGGCGGGATCCGACCCGACCGACGAGACGGGCGGTGGTGGTTGGGGGCAAGCCCGCCGTGACTCATTATGAGGTGGTCGAGGAGTTCCCCGACGCCGAAGCATCGCTGGTCGAGCTCAGTCTGGAGACGGGGCGAACCCATCAGATACGGGTCCATCTGAGCGCCATCGACCACTCGGTGATCGGCGACAGGAAGTACTCGGCCCTGAACACGGCCGTCACCTCGCCGCGGATCTTCCTCCACGCCCGGACGGTTCGGCTCATGCACCCGTCCAGCGGCGAGAAGGTCGTCTATACCTCGCCGCTTCCCCCGGATCTGACCGCGGTCCTGGCGGCGCTGGGGGCCGGGACGGAGCAGTAGACCGATGGCGCCTCTACCGTTCCGGGCGTGACCCAGGATCACGCCACCGCTGCTCCCGTGTGCTACCGGCATCCCGATCGGGAGACGATGCTGAGCTGCAGCCGATGCGGGCGCCCGATCTGCGCCGCTTGCTCAACCGATGCGACCGTGGGTCAACGGTGTCCCGATTGCATTCGATCCGAGGGCACACAGCAGGTGATACCTGTTAGGCCGCGGCGGCAGAGATCGGCCGCCGCGGGTGCTCCCGCCACTCTCACCTTCATCGCGCTGGCGGTCATCTTCCAGGTGCTGGGCGGGTCAGGACTGGAAGAAGATCTGGTGAGAAGGTTCGCCCAGGTCAATCCTCTGGTGGGTGCGGGGGAGTGGTGGCGGCTGTTCACCGTCGTTCTCCTCCATGGGTCGCTGACCCACATCCTGTTCAACATGTGGGCGTTGTGGGTGCTGGGCCCTCAGATCGAGCGAGGGGTGGGGACCTTGCCTTTCATCAGCCTCTTTCTCGCCTCGGCCGGGGTCGGCGGCGCCGTCTTCTTCTTCGTTGGCAGCCAGGGCGCCGCGGTCGGAGCCTCCGGGGCCATCTTCGGTCTATTCGGGATCTGGCTGAGTTGGGCGTTACAACGAAGGAACACGCTCCAGGGTCGGGCGTTGTTGGGCCAGCTCGGATTCCTTCTCCTGATCAACGCCGCCCTTCCCTTCGTCTTCCGGGGCATCGCCTGGGAGGCGCATCTCGGCGGACTGGTGGCCGGGTTCCTGATCGGGGTGGTCTGGAGCCGGATCCGCGGGCCCAACGCGGCCGTGATGCGCTCTGTGGTCGGATTCGCCGTGGCCGCCCTGGCCGCAGTGATCGTCATCGTCTAGAGCGACGACTGACCGCTCGGGCAGCATGCCATCCTGAGGGTCCCCATGGCGCTCCCCCGTTCCATCCTCTCCCGCCAGTACCTGCCTGCGGCCATAGCCATCTTCACCACGGTCGCCATCACCGCGTTCGAGAGTCTGGCGGTCAGCGCGGCCCTCCCCGAGCTCACGGCAGACCTAGGCGGGGTACGGCTCCTGCCGTGGGTGATAACGGCGTTTCTGCTCGCTTCGGGGGTGACCACTGCCATCGCCGGTTCGCTCATCGACTCCCTGGGGACCTCCACCGTCTTCCGTTGGGCGACGATCGGATTCGCCATCTCGTCGTTGGCCGCAGGTGCCGCCGGTTCGATGCCGCTCCTGGTGGCGGCCCGGGTCCTGCAGGGGGCCTCGGGCGGAGCGATCATCTCGGTGGGCGTCGCCGCGGTGGCCCTGGTCTACCCGAGCCATCTCTCGGGACGGGCCTTCGCGGCCAACTCCAACGTCTGGGGAATTCTCGCCTTCGCCGGCCCCGCCTTGGCCGCCCTCCTGCTCCAGGTGGGCTCCTGGCGCTGGATCTTCCTGATCATGGTCCCGATAAGCGCGTTGGCCCTGGTCGCCGGCTGGCGCAACCTGCCCGGCCCGGTCGAGCCGACCAGGCTCCAGGTCGACTGGATAGGGGTGGGGCTGCTGGTGGTGACCACGGGTGCGTTGCTGGCCGCCCTGTCCAACCTCGGCCCGGCATCGGGGCCGCTTGCCCTGCTCGCGGCGGGGTTCGCCTGGCTCTCGTGGAAACGCATGGGCCGGCGGACCGGGTCTCTGCTCGACCGTCGTTTCATCGGCGTGTACCCGTTTCGTCATCTCGGGCTGGCCGCCTCGTTGACGCTGGTGGCGATGATGGGCCTATCGACCTATCTCCCGGTATACGTCCGGGGGCCCCGGGGAGCCACCGCCTCCGGAGCGGCCTGGTCGGTCTTGTGGGTGACAATCGGTTGGACCGTGGCCGCCAACGTGGCGGGGCGAGTGACAGACCGGGTCAGCGAGCGGTCCGTGCTCCGGGCCGGCGCCTGGCTCGGTCTGCCCGCGATCGCAGCGGCCTGGATGGCGGTCGCCTGGCAAGCGCCACTTCCCATGGTGTACCTCGCCTATTTCGTCATGGGCATGTCGGTGGGCTCAGTGACCAACGCCGCATTGCAGATGGTGCGACTGGCGGCACCGGACAACCTGGCCGGTCGGGCCACTTCGGCGCATGCCTTCCTGCGCACCATCGGTCTGTCCTTGGGCGCCGGACTGGCCGGCGGCGTCATCCTGGCCACGGTGGCGGCATCGGTGGGGGACATAGG